>CAXHHS010001141.1:0-2338 GCA_964015645.1 uncultured bacterium | reverse complement strand
ATCCAATACCTTCGATGAATTCGGTTGCTTCTACATAACTTCCATTAAAAGTAAACATGGAATTTTCGGACGCATTCGGAAACAGATTCAAATAATGGCTGTTATTGGGGAGATTGGGAAGCCCAACCAAATTCCATCCTTCATTAACGGTTTTTGCGAAAGAAAATCCTTCCACAGCTTCTTCAAAAAAGACCACAAAAAGCCCCTGGCTAATATCCGATATCAACACTTTACCGGAAGCAAAAAATGGCCAGGCGCCCCAGGCGCTCTGCGTATCATAAAATCCAACTTCAAAAATATCATTAGGATTCGAAATATCGACGATTCTTAAACCACTTCCGTAATGGGAGATGTAGGCATAATTCCCTTTGATATGGGTGTTGTGAGCAAAATTATTCGGCCCTAAATAATTTTCTACCAACTGAATATTATCCAGGTTTTGAATATCCCAAAATTTAACGGTTTTGCCGACGGTTTCTTCGGTAGTCATCAAGTATTTGCCATCATCCGTTAGCCAAAGATTATGAACATATCCCGAAGCCGGTATAAATTGGCGCTGCAAAAACTGTGGGGAGTTAGGGTTGGAAAGATCCCAAATTGAAAATGCACCATTCGTGCCTTCGGCTAAATAAACAATGTTATCCCTGGCATAGGCATCGTGATTATGAACGCCGAATGTTGATAGTTGCACCGGGTTTTCCGGATCAGCCAGGCTGATGGCACGGCAGGATGCGTTACCAACTGCCGGGGAGGCATAAAGCATTGCATTCGCTTCATCGATGTAAATGTTGTGCATATCGCTAAACCCGTTAAAAGCAGGCAGCTCGGTAACGGAGTTCGGTAAATTCGACAGGTCGAAAATTTGCAATCCCCCGCCGGTTTCGTTGACGGCATACGCATAATGCTGGATTGTTTTGATATCCTTCCAAATGGAGTTTGCACTGGAGATAAAGGCGACCTCGCTGGCATTGGCAGCATCAGTGATATCGATTATGCTTGTGCCGTTTTCCACACCTAACAGGGCGTATTCTCTACCATCCGGAGCAGTATACCCCCAGCAATCGTTATAATCTGATGCCGGGTAATCGTTAACTTGCGTTAGAAATGTAACATTCGGGCTTCCCTGTCCATAAGCGATTGTCAATAAAACTGTCATGGTTAACCATGTTAAAACAAACATTTGTAGAGGTTTTCCGATCATACCAATTGCTCCTTTGCGAAATGTGTGAAATATAGTAGATTCTTCCGGGGTATTTTATACTGTTAAATAGCGTAAAACGATACGAAATACGTTTTTAGAGAAACATAATGTTGGCGCACTCGAATAGGTTAATTTAATTCAAACATAGATGCAAATCTTTTTTTATTTCCGTATGAAGAAGGATTATCCCCCATGGAATATCAAAAATACAAACCATCAAAATCCCTTGAAAATTACATCGATTTCTACTGGACATTAAGCTCGGATAACCTCGCTGACATCTATACTGCACGCACCTACCCCGATGGCTGCACAAATATTCTATTTAACTTTGCCGATCCGATTCATTTAGATATAGCCGATAAAGGATTCGTACAGAATGCACTACCAACGAGTATTTATGGTAATGTAACGCGATTCTTTCATTTTAAAGTTAGTGGCCGGATCGACCTGTTCAGCGTCAATTTTAAACCCGGCGGTATTTTTCCGGTTTTGCAACTCCCGGTGTCGGAATTTAACAATCGCGCTATTGATGCAAAATTCGCTTCAATAGATAGCGATACTACACTATTTGAAAGGCTTGCTGCCAGCAGCGATACCGAATCGAGAATTGGTTTGTTCGAACAATTTCTAATTAAAAAGCTATTGCGTTTTGATCAAACTGATCCGGTTGTCGATTATTCACTGAATCGAATCACAACAGTGCATGGGAATACCGCCATAGATACCATCGTTCGGGAAACCGGAATTTCCGAACGGCAGTTGGAACGAAAATTTAAACTTCGAGTCGGTATTAGCCCGAAACTTTTGTGCCAAATCCTTCGCTTTAAGCATGTTCAGAACGTTTTAAAATATGGCTCGCCTCAAAGCCTTTTAAATATTGCCTACGATAACGGCTACTTCGACCACGCTCATCTCACGAATAATTTTCGGCGATTTGCCGGTGTAACGCCGTCTTATTTTTCACAATACTTGCCCTATTTCTAAATTACTCACTCCTTTCTTTTTTAAACCTCCCGGAGGTTTTAGACCGAACTTAAAGTCAAAACATAGAACCAACTATCATCAAGCGCCATAAATACAACATATTATGAACCTCCGGGAGGTTATGCTGCACAAATACCCCTTTTTTAGCCA
>CAXHHS010001140.1:0-2339 GCA_964015645.1 uncultured bacterium | reverse complement strand
AAGAGACAGCGTTTATTGCCAGGGTCAATTGAGAAGGCGCTATACAAGAAAAAGAAAAGGGCGAGAAATCCAAATTCCCGCCCTAACAAAGATAAAAATTGCACTCCCAAGGGGATTCGAACCCCTGTTGCCGCCGTGAAAGGGCGGAGTCCTAGGCCTCTAGACGATGGGAGCAAATAATTTCAATTCTATTTTTGACACCCTTAAAAAGTGTCTGTTGTTTTTAAAAACCTCAAATATAAAAAATTTCGAAACTAAATCAAGACCAAAAAACAAATTGGGTGAGTGAGGGGATTTGAACCCCCGACCCCCAGGGCCACAACCTGGTGCTCTAACCAACTGAGCTACACCCACCATAAAAAAGCGACGCGAATATAACAAAATCACGAAGCCCTGTCAACAATTCAATTTACAAATTTGCACTCCCTGGAGGACTCGAACCTCCAACCTACGGCTTAGAAGGCCGTTGCTCTATCCGGTTGAGCTAAGGGAGCGTTTTGTTGTGTAAACTGAAAAGTGCAAAGTGTAAAATTAACAATAACATTCCATAACTATTTTACAGTTTGCACTTAACATTTTTTGTTGTCGGGGCGACTGGATTTGAACCAGCGACCCCATGGTCCCAAACCATGTGCGCTACCAGGCTGCGCTACGCCCCGAAATACTGATCTGTTTCTATAACAGGTTTTAAGAAACATCTGTTTTAAAACCCGTAAAGGGATTGCAAATATATGATGCGTTATTTGTAAAACCAACGTGAAAAATCTTTAATTCAATACAAAAAACGCTTGTATAGTTTTTTTACAAGATTCGAATTTATCTCATCCTTTGGTAGATAATTTAAAGCTATTTGTCGATTTTGTCTTTGGTATATTTTTTGAAACTCATTTTCCAAAGCGATTAAAGCGAGGAAGTGTATGAAGCTTTTGTTCTTTGGAATGATTGTGTTGATGAGCGCTGTTGCAAGCGGTTTTTTGGGCAATACGGAATTTAAAGCGCTGAAGAGTGGCTGTGCCGGTGCGAATTGCCACCAGTATTTTCCGGGGTTTGTTAGTTTGAAGCCGCAAAATAACCTTAAAATTTTAGTGGAACCAGCAGCTCAAGTTAATAGCCGTTTCCTCAGTGCAGAATTGATCGACCAGCAAGGGCGAGTTGTCGATTTTCAGAAGATTGCCGGTAGGGAGCAATTGATTCTTAACGCCCCAAAACCGGGGAAATATAAAGTTTTGATCGGCTATCTGCTCAATAAGCCATACTGGGACTCCCTATCGGTTACGGTCGAACCCTCTGTTGTCAGTATACCCACTTCTCGCTATGGAGCCGTTACCTTTAAACTTTTTCCGATTCATCCCAACCCTGCTCGCAGTGCCGTTGTTAGCCGGTTTATTTTATCTCACAATTCCAATGCGACGTTAACATTGTATAGCGCTGCCGGCAAAAAGGTGAAAACAATTTATAACGGCTCTTTAAGCGCCGGTTTGCATACGATTTATTGGAAAACCCGTGATGATTTCCGGCGGCCTTTACCGCCCGGTAGCTATTTGTGCGAATTGCGCAGCGGCTCCCGAAAGCTTGTGGAAAGAGTTTTCATCGAAGGATAAATTCTTTTCCATTGCAAAAAATATTGCCAACCAGTATAATTTTTTCATGCAAAACATCGAAATCAAATATAAAATCTCGAATGCCGGGGCGCTTCGAAAACGGCTTTTGGAGAATCCGGTTGTTACATTCCAGTTTCGCCATCATCAAAAAGATATTTATTTCAAAGCGCCGGAAGGGCGATTGAAAATCCGCATAGAAGATGAAAGTACTCCCCGTTTAATTGAGTATTTTCGCCCGGATGAAAATAAACCGCGAATCAGCAATTATACGCTAACGCCACTTGAGAATGTCGAAAAAACACAAAAAGAACTATCAGGAAAGTATGGTATACTGACGACTGTTGAAAAGTGGCGCGAGTTATATTTTTATAAAAATGTTCGTATTCACCTGGATGAAGTTGTTCGGTTGGGCTGGTTTCTCGAATTTGAATCCGTTATTTCCGAAACCTGTGATGAATCTGCTGCCAAAAAGAATCTTGCTGAAATTATGGAGTTTCTGAGTGGGTTTTTAACCGAAACTCAATCCACTGGTTATATGAATCTTTTATTAGGAAAATGATTCTTGGATAATAAAACATGCCTGTAAAAATCGCCATCGCTTCAAATAATGCCCATAAAATTGAAGAAATTTCTCAAATCCTGGGAAATCGTTCAATTCAATTACTATCCCTGCGCGATTTTTCCCAAATCGGCGAAATTGAAGAAACCGGCAGCACTTTTGAAGAAAATGCGCTGATA
>CAXHHS010001139.1:0-2339 GCA_964015645.1 uncultured bacterium | reverse complement strand
CCCCCCCCCCTGTGCACGCACAAGACGGCATACGAGAGGCACTGGAGTCTCGTGGGCTCGGAGATGTTTATAAGAGACAGAATTAGAGTAACTCATGAAAAATTTCTTTCAATTTAACACAGAAAATCTTACCCACATTTGCCAAACAAACCACGTCTCCAAACTCGGCATCTTCGGTTCCGTTGTTCGCGGCGAGGCAACCCCCACCAGCGACATCGACATGCTGGTTTACTTTTCCAAACCAAAAAGTCTGCTGGCTGTCATAAAATTAGAACGTGAACTAACCGAAGCTCTCGGCAGAAAAGTGGATTTATTAACCGAAGACGCGCTTAGCCCCTATCTCCGCGATAAAATTTTAAGTGAAGTTGAGGTCATCTATGAAGGATGATACTCTTTTGTTGAAAAATTTTAATTCAAACCCTGATGGATCTCAGGTTCAAGTTTTGAATTCTCTTAAAATGCTTCATGTTCAATGTTGCGAGTTGAAGATTATGGGTAATTGCTGTTGCAGCAATAAATATGTCTAATGGGGGAATTAGTTGATTTTTAACTTTGAGGTATTTGTAAATTGCAATTGCTTCTTGAGCGCATTTTGAATCGAAAGGTATTACAACCTAACTTTCTCAAATTCTTCAAGTTCTTTTTCTGTTAATGTGGGCGCATTTAGCAATAGTTCTAATAATTCTTTTTTAGATGGAACCGGTTTTAGCGGTAATATTGTAACCTCTACCTCTTTTGCTTCAAAATCAGGAGGCAGATCGATTACAATCTGACCATTCTTGATTTTTTCAATTCTCTTTATTGCTTCCATGATAGCACCTATTTAACTTTGATGAAATATCGCTAATCTTTTTCAGCAAATCAACTACTCACACAATTGAATTACCTATCTCAGCTCTTTGAATTACTCCCTGTTCTTTTGATAAGCTGCGATCAGTTCTTCCACTGTCTTCCACTGGCCAAGAATACTTGTTTCCTTTATTCGAACCAATAGTTTTCCATCTTTTCGAAGAATTTGCAACCTGCCCAGCGCTTTACCCTCCGTATAACATTCGATCAACTTTCGCGCAATCACCGGGGTCATTTTGCTGCCCGGGCCAAAATGTTTTATACTATGGCTGCTGAGTTTTTGCATTAACGCTTTTGTCAAATCTTCGCGGGTAAACTTTTCGTGTGCCGGGAGAAATTCATAGGCAAAAAAATGCCAGGTTTCTACGCGTGTTGGATGTTGCGTTAATTCGTGGTGCATAAACCATTGAGTAACGATGGAATCGAATTGAGGATCATTTTCCCAAATCGTTTTACCCATCTCTGTCAGCCGTACAGGAAACCCGGGTTCTACAATACCGCACTTGTTTAGCCAGCTACGATATTTGGCAGCAAAGGGTACTCTATAACCAAATGGTTTTGCCAGTTCGGCATCTTTCAGTGAGGGATTTTCCAATGCGAGTTTTAAAATATTTACCATGTAGAGACGATTCAAACCAAAAGCACTGTGAAAATAAATAGACATGAATTGTTACCAAATATCAAATTTAAAAAATCAGTTTTCAAAACTCTTATAAAAATACTACCGGTGCCGCCCATCCTCTAACGTCTGCCACAACGAATAAACCAAATTCCGAAAAACACGATTGAGCGAATAAGAAATCCGTGCGCTGAGCGGATCGGGGAATTTGTAGGTAACTTCGTAAAGGTCGGCCTCTTTGCTTTTTTCTAATAACAGGTCATCGCTGGTTTTTAGCTCGTCAATTAGATTCATTTCCAGGGCGCGGGTGCCGTACCAGTATTCGCCTGTCGCGGCTTTTTCGATATTAACATTATCGCGGTTTTCTTTGACAAACTCTTTAAACATCAAGTGGATGTCTTCTAATTGTTCAACCTGCTTTTCTCGTCCTTCTGGGGTGTTTTCGCCTAACATTGTCAGCGTGCGTTTAAATTTTCCCGCAGTAATCAAATCATAATCGATGTCATTTTTCTTTAGCAGCCGGTGAAAATTCGGTTGCTGCCAAACAACACCAATCGAACCGACAATGGCAAAGGGAGCGGCCACTAAGCGGTCTGCAACGCACGCCATCTTATATCCGCCGCTGGCAGCAATTTTATCCACTGCAACAGTTAACGGGATATTTTTGTTTTTCAAGCGTAAAAGCTGGGCAGCTGCTAACCCATAACTGTGAACCGCACCGCCGCTGCTTTCCAATTTTAATACAACTTCATCTTTTTCCCGGCAAACCGTTAGCAGGGCGGTAATTTCTTCTCGAAGCGATTTTACGGAAGAAGCCAGTATGTCGCCTTCAAATTTTAAGATAAATACCCGTTTTTTGGGATCTTTTTCT
>CAXHHS010001138.1:0-2346 GCA_964015645.1 uncultured bacterium | reverse complement strand
GTTATTTGCTGGATATGGTCGAAACCGGGCGTGGCGAACCGGGTATTTTTTATCGCCAGGCAGCAGTAAACTCGATTCCGGAGCGCCGTAAAGTTGCCGAGTTTGGCACAAATCCATGCGGTGAAATTTTATTACGTCCCTATGAATTCTGCAACCTCTCCATCGCCATTGCCCGCAAGGAAGACACTTACGAAACACTGCGCGAGAAAGTAGAATTAGCAACGATTATCGGTACCATTCAATCGATGGCGACGCATTTTCCGGGCTTGCGTCCGCAGTGGAAACAAAATTGCCAAGAAGAGCGCCTGCTTGGCGTGGACATCAACGGCCAGTTAGACAGCCCGGTAGCCCAGGATGCGGAAGTGCAAAACATGCTGCGCCAGATCGCGATAGAAACCAATAAACAAGCGGCAAATATTTTACGTATCAACCAATCCGCAGCGATTACCTGTGTAAAACCATCCGGGAATTCTTCGCAATTGTTTGACTGCTCACCGGGAATTCACGCTCGCTGGTCGCCGTATTATGTTCGCAACGTTCGTGTTGGCACTCACACCCCGATCTTTAAAGTACTGCGCGACGCCGGTGTGCCCATGGATCCCGAAAACGGACAGATGCCGGAAACTGCCGATACCTGGGTGATTCACTTCCCGGTTATATCGCCGGAAGGAGCGCAGACCCGCAAAAGCCGCACGGCGATTCAACAATGCGAATACTGGTTGCAAAATAAACTCAACTGGACGGAACACAATCCCAGCGTAACCATTACCTATCAAGAAAATGAAGTATTAGACATCATCAAATGGGTGTGGAAAAACCAGGATAAAATTGGTGGAATGACGTTCCTCCCGGCATTCGACGCGCAATATGACCAAATGCCCTACGTAGAAATTTCCAAAGAGGAATACGAAAAACTGGCCGGAGAATTCCCGGAAATCGACTTTTCTAAAATCTACCGTTACGAAAAAGAAGATCACACTACCGCAGCGCAGGAACTCGCCTGCCTCGCCGGGAATTGTGATATTGGGTTTTAGTTTCTGTAAATGTTTTCCTACCAGCAAACCAACCGTTACTTCGCCCAAATTACCGGGGGAATGGAAGATTTAGGCGCAGAAGAATTAGCAGAATTAGGCGCCCAAAATATTAGCCCGGCGTACCGCGGGATTTATTTTGATGCCG
This sequence comes from uncultured bacterium, assembly GCA_964015645.1. GTDB lineage: Bacteria > Calditrichota > Calditrichia > RBG-13-44-9 > J075 > CAXHHS01. The sequence continues at coordinate 1,167 of CAXHHS010001138.1, read as the reverse complement.
GTAAAGAAACACTTTACCGCATCAATTATACTGCGCGGCTGCTGACACGGGTGTTAGCGCCGCTCACCGGTTTTGGATGCCATACTGCGGATGTTTTGTATAACAAAGCCAAATCGATTGAATGGAAAGCGTTATTAGACACTCAGCAGACGTTTGCAATATTTGCTAACGTCTCCCACAGTAAAATTACCCATTCCCGTTATGCGGCATTGCGTTTAAAAGATGCCATTGCGGATTATTTCCAGGAAAATTTTCGAAAACGGCCAAGCGTGGATACGCAGAATCCCGATGTTTGGCTTAATCTTCACATCGAGAATAATCGTGCGACAATTAGCCTGGATGTTTCCGGCGGGTCGCTGCATAAACGCGGCTATCGCAAACAATCAGTAGAAGCGCCGATGCAAGAAACGCTGGCTGCTGCCATCATCCGCTTAAGCGAGTGGGACGGGTTGAAGCCGATTTACGATCCCTTCTGCGGATCGGGCACTTTGCTTAGCGAAGCGCTGATGCAACACTGCCGCATTCCCGCCGGATATTTGCGCAGCCGCTTTGGATTTGAATCCTTACCCGATTTTGATAAACAAATTTGGCAATCCGCAAAAAAATCATTGGATGGAAAAATTCGCCATTTGCCCAAATCACCCAATGCTGGCGAAACTATACTCATCGCCGGCAGCGATGTTGCCTATAAAGCGATTGCTGCTGCGAAAAAGAATCTTCGAATGCTGCCATCGGGAGAAAACATCAAACTGAAAGTAACTGATTTCAGGGAAATTTCAAGGTTGGAGAATACCGTTATCATTTGCAATCCGCCCTACGGTATTCGAATGGGGCAAAAAGCGGAGATTGCCAAACTCTACAAAACCTTCGGTGATTTTTTAAAGCAGAAATGCCAGGGATCGGAGGCGTATGTGTATTTCGGCGACCGCAAACTGATTCCGCACATCGGCCTGCGCCCGGCATGGAAAAACCCCCTGGTTAACGGGGCGTTAGATGGCCGCCTCTGCAAATTCGAGATTTACTGAAATGAAACCTTCCTGTAATTGTTTTGTTAAACCTTATTATTACAATATGTTGGTTTTTGAGTTGTAATAAGAAGCAACATGGAAATTGGTAGTGTCAAAAGTTATATGAAAAAATGAAAAACTCACTTTCAGGGATAATAGA
>CAXHHS010001137.1:0-2349 GCA_964015645.1 uncultured bacterium | reverse complement strand
GTATCGAGTATCGAGTATCGAGTATCGAGTATCGAGTATCGAGTATCGAGTATCTCAAACCCCCGGAGATTTTAAGTGCGAAAAATTAAACTAATAGAATTGCAAGCGATTAAACTCGTTGATGCGGAAGGCAACAACTGGACTGCCCTGCGCCGCCGCGAACCGCTAGTGAGTAAACAAATTCTAATGCCGCAGCTTATGGCAGGCGGATTTGCAGTTGAAATGGTAAATTTGAAAGATGGCGAAGAAGAAATCGATTTTGGCGAAGTGTACTGGCGCGATAAAAAACTAACGAAAGTGCTGGTTGGTCGCCGGTTGGAAGATGATCCGAAATCTGCCGATATGTGGGCGGTAACGATCAATTACATCCAGGAACGCGAACCGGCTTGTATGATTATCAAGCAGTTGAGCGAAGGCGGCGGTAAAGTCGTGGTTGGCGGCTCCGATGCCTTTGCCGAACCGGAGCCATATTTGGAAGCCGGCGCCGCAGCCGTGGTGCAAGACAAATCCGGCGCCGCCAATTTTGCCATCTGCGATTATATTTGCGGCGATGAACCACGCGAACCACTCACCGGCGTAACCCTCGCCGATGGCCGCACCTTTCGCACGAAAATTCCCCCAATGAGTCCCGAAGATTGGCCATTGCCATCGCAAGAAATTGTGCGCCAAACACTCGGCATCGACTATTGGGAAACCCAACTGCCGGAAAAATTGCTGCCCATCGGCTCCGTGATGGCCGACATTGGCTGCGACCGCAAATGCGATTTCTGCGAAACGCCGCTCTACAAATTGGGCTATCGAAAAATGACCCCGGAAACCACTTTACGCTGGTTTGCCGCTCAAAAAGAAGCCGGCGCAAAATCAGTGATTTGCCCCTCGGATCAATTTCTCGGCAGGGTGCTTTGGAAAGGCGGGCGAGAAGAAATTCTGGAAATTACCCGCGGTATCCGTGATCTCGATCTCGCCGTACTGTGGGGAAACGGCCTGGAAATTCAAAAACTAACCGTTGGCCGCGGCATGCCCAACGGCGATTTAACCCCGGATGAAGAAATGGTAAATGCCGTCTGGGGATGGAATGGTGCAGCCGGATGTTACCAGGGATATATTCCCGCGGAGCGCCCCACCTTTGGCCGGGAGAACTACGCCAAGCTGCTCCCCTGGCAGGAACATCGCACGCTGGTTAAATCGATTGTTCGCTCCGGCGTGCCGGATATTACCTACGGCGTCATCGTCGGGTTGCCGGATGATAACCATGACAGTCTGGCCGGGTTAGAACAAGGCGTTTCCGATCTTTATGAAGAATTGAAGACAATCAATCCCCACCTGGTATTTAATGTAACGCCATACGCGATTCGGCCATTGCCGGGAACGCCGCAATCTATGGAATTGCGTAAATCAGGATTATTAAGATTCGAAGACCCGGCAATTATCGGTGGATTTTGGACCGCATGTGCCGATACTCATCATATTAGTTACGAAGAAGTCTCCGATTGGCAAACCCGCATCGCCGCCATCGGCAGTACTGAACTGATGGAATGGCAGAACATTACCGGTGCGACGGAGTTGAGCCAAAGTTTGGTTTCGAAGGCAAGCTAAGGTGTTGTTTTATCAAAAGATGCTGGATGCTGGATGCTGGATGCTGGAAAGTACGCCGGGCTTTGTAGAAGTCAATGAAATAGTAAGTTTATAGAGTTCCTAAATATCGAGTATCGAGTATCTTTTGATTAAAAATAAAAATTAGATGCGAATAAGAATTAGCGAAAACAGAAACTTTTAAGGCATAGATGGACTTCAGTTGGTCTAAAGAACAATTAGAATTTAAAGATCGCGTCATCAAATTTGCACAGCAGGAATTGAATGAAAATGTTGCAGCGCGCGATCATCTCAGCGAATTTTCCCGCGAAAACTGGCAGAAGTGTGCGGATTTCGGTATTCAGGGATTGGCAGTGCCGGAGGAGTTTGGCGGTACCAACCAGGATATTATGTTAGCGATGCTGGCAATGGAAGCCCTCGGTTACGGCTGTCGCGACAATGGCCTGACCCTCTCGCTAAATGCCCAAATGTGGACGGTGCAACTCACAATTCAAAACTTCGGAACGGAAACCCAAAAGCACAAATACCTGACCGGTTTATGCAGCGGAGAGTTAATTGGCGCGCAAGCAATTACAGAGCCGGAATCCGGTTCTGACGTTTTCAACCTCCGTGCCCACGCCGAAAAACGCGACGGCGGCTACGTTCTAAATGGCGCCAAAACGATGATCACCCTCGGCCCGGTTGCCGATGTTGTTATGGTCGTCGCCACCATCGATCCCAACATGGGCAACTGGGGCCTTACGGCATTTTTAGTCG
>CAXHHS010001136.1:0-2350 GCA_964015645.1 uncultured bacterium | reverse complement strand
TTGCACAACCGGGCGGATTGAGACTTTTGCGTATCATCGCAGGCTGCCTTCTTCCATGTTACCATCGCAAATTTCCAGGTAGGTGACGATTTGTTTTAAGCGCACAAGATAGGCATACGCTTCCTGCGGGCTGCGCATATCCGGTTCGCTGACAATCTCAATTAAAGGCACGCCGCTGCGATTTAAATCCACCAGTGTTTGACTGCCGGCCAGGGCGGGATCGTGGATCGATTTTCCGGCGTCTTCTTCCATGTGGATGCGTGTAAGGCCAATGCGTTTTTCGCCGCCGTCTTCCAATTCGATATCGACAAAACCTTCGCTGCAAATCGGCAATTCATATTGAGAAATTTGGTAGCCTTTCGGTAAGTCGGGATAAAAATAATGCTTGCGGGCAAAGCGGCTGTAAGGCGCTATTTTACAATGGGTTGCCAATCCCATTTTGATGGCAAATTCCACCACGCGCTGGTTTAACACCGGCAGTACCCCGGGCATTCCTAAAACCACCGGATCGGTTTTCGAATTCGGCTCTCCGCCAAACTCCGCGCTGGAGGCAGAGAAGATTTTCGATTCCGTTAACAGTTGTGCATGTACTTCCAGACCGATGACTGCTTCGTATTGCATAGTCTATTGATTCCCTTTAAAACTTTATTGAATTTCACCCGGTAATTTTCGGCCACGTGGAGTTTTTTCAAAATCTTTATCGAAGCTGACGATGTGTAAATCGAATTTTTCTGCGGCTGTGTATTGGTAGGCGTCATCAAAGTCCAAATTGTAACTTTGAGAGTTTTTGCAAAGTTGGTTATTATCATCTACCTCAAGAGAGAGCAAATTTATACCAGCCTCGAGGAAAATATCATCACAAAATTCCTGATATTGTTTATGCTTTTTTTTACTAAAAAGTATAAGCCCAATTGAGTGTAGAGAAAAATCGGTGATAAAAAAAGAATAATCATTCGCTTTTGTTAAAAACTCGCTTGCTTCAATTGCTTTTTCTTGTTCTAGGAGAACTTCGAGAAAAATGTTTGTATCAATTAGCAATTTCACTTTTCATCAATTCTCAATTTAGAAATAGCATGTTGAAGTTCGACAGAAGTGTATTGATCTCTCAAGTCTTTCAAAGCACCTGCCCATTTAAAGCTATATTTCCTTTCAGCATTTCCATTGTTCGCATTGTTTTTTTTGATCAAAGATTCAACAAAGTCTTCAACTTCCTTATGAAGTTCTTGTGGCAGTTCTTTTATCATTGCTTCTAATTTTGTCATCATAAACTCCTCTTTATATCTATAGGTTTTTTTCTAATATAAATCGATTTGCGGTTAGACACTATAGAAGTTTTTCGATAAAATTCCCCAATCGAAATAGTTTCTCTTCCTGAAATTGCCCGGCAATCAACTGAAGGCCAATTGGCAAGCCGGCTGTTGTCTTCCCGGAGGGCAGGCTGAGGGCGCAAATGCCGGCGAGGTTAACGACGACAGTGTAGATGTCTTGCAGATACATTTGCAGCGGATCATCCAAATTTTCGCCTAATTTGAAAGCCGGTGTTGGCGTGGTTGGCGTTAGCAAGGCATCCACTTCTTTTAAAGCGTTGTCATATTCTTCTTTAATGAGCCGGCGGACTTGCATGCCTTTTTTGTAATAGGCGTCGTAGTAGCCGGAAGAGAGCACATAGGTTCCCAACATAATGCGGCGTTTTACTTCTGTGCCAAACCCTTCGCTGCGGCTTTTTACGTACATTTCTTGCAAATCGCTAACGCCTTCCGCACGGTGGCCGTAACGCACGCCGTCATAGCGGGCGAGGTTGGAGGATGCTTCTGCCGTGGCGATGATATAATACGTGGCGATGGCATATTCGGTCAGCGGTAAATCCACTTCCGTTATTGAAACGCCTTGCTGTTTTAACAGCTCAATAACCGCTAAAATGTTTTCTTTGATCTCCCTATCCAATCCTGTTTGAAAATATTGTTTCGGAATTCCGATTTTCATGCCGGAAATATCAGTTGATTCGATGGCGGAGAGATAATCCGGAACCGGCTGGTGAACGCTGGTAGAATCGTTAGCATCACCGCCAGCGATGGCGTTGAGCATCAAAGCCGTATCGGAAACAGTTCTGCCAAACGGCCCGATTTGATCCAGGGAGGAAGCGAATGCAACCAATCCATACCGGGAAACCAATCCGTAGGTCGGTTTAAGGCCAGCGACACCGCAAAATGCTGCCGGTTGGCGAATGGAGCCGCCGGTATCGCTGCCGAAAGACATCGTGCATTCGTCCGCTGCCACGGAAGCCGAGGAGCCGCCGCTGGAGCCGCCGGGCACGCAATTGAGGTTCCAGGGATTTTTCGTGGTCTTGATA
>CAXHHS010001135.1:0-2350 GCA_964015645.1 uncultured bacterium | reverse complement strand
GCATGGGAATTTTCGCCATCCCGTTTAGCAATAACCCCAGGCGGCTTTCAGTGATGGACTGCCCGGTTAAATACCGTTGTACTTGCGATTGGTCAGTGCCGAAATAGGAAAGCTGCAAAAACAATCCGCCCAAAATGCCAGACCAAACATTGTAGCGGTTGTTGAGATCAAATTCCCAATCGATGGCATTTAAGCGACCCAATTTTCCAGCAACGTGGGTGGCTTCCAAAATGGTAATATCGTCCGGCAAATAATAGATGATCATAAAAAATGCCGCAAACATCCCGAACATGATGATCAGCATCTGGTAAAAATGGGTCCAGTTAACGCCCTTGGTGCCGCCCATTGCGGTGTAAATAATCACCAGCGTTCCAATAATCAAATTCATGAGGTAAATATCCCAGCCCAGGATGACCGAGAGAATCAGCGCCGGGGCGTAAATCGTTAACCCGGCAGCCAACCCGCGCTGAATGAGAAACAGCAGGCTGGCAACGCTGCGAGTTTTCAGGTCAAAACGGCTTTCCAGGTATTCGTACGCCGTGTGTACTTTTAAACGATGATAAATCGGCACGGCGGTGATGCTGAGAATGACCATCGCGATTGGCAGGCCGAAATAAAATTGCACAAAGCGCATACCATCGACGTATGCCTGCCCCGGAGCAGAAAGAAAAGTGATGGCGCTGGCCTGCGTTGCCATAATCGAGAACAAAATGGTGTACCAGCGCATGTCACGGTCGGCCAAAAAATAGCCGCTCATGTCTTTACTGCCTCTCCCCTTCCACACGCCGTAAACGACGATGAAGACGAGGGAGCTGATTAGAACTGTCCAGTCGATTAAGTGCATAGTTGTTGGTTGCTCGTTGTTGGTTGCTAGTTGTCAGTCGTTGGATTAACCTTTGAAAGGTTTGAAACCTTTCAAAGGTTTCAGCGGAAAGCTAAAGTGAACAAATAGAAAAACGCGATTAAGGCAATTAACGTGCCCAGCACTAATGCGTACCATCTGTTCCAGGTTTGGAATACCGGCGGTGGGTCTTCTTGAATTTTATCCTTCATCGATAATCCTTTTATAAGGTTAAATCTTAGCAGAAACTGTGCTACTTGATCATCCCTAATTTGCTCGCTAAACGCGCGCAAATCTATCCCCTCTTTAATAAGACGGGGAATTTTTTGTGCTTAACTCCCCGACGAATTTCTCGCAGAAAGCAAATTAACAAACAACCGGTATGCGCCAGGAACACCAGCCGGAAGCTGGCGAAAAAATGAAATTCCGGTATAAATGTAAACGCCTTTTCCATAAGTCGTGTAGAGTAACGCGCCTTTTTTGGTTTTTTCGCCGGGATCGCGGCTGGAGAGCAGTGCAGTGTACCGGCCATCCCACTCGCCAGGAAAATAAAGGCCGCGTTCCTGCACCCATTTTTGGAAATCTCTCTGTAAAATTTGGTTGGGCGAGCGGAAAACCGGGTGATCGAAGGCCAGGAATTCCATCGGGGCGTTTTCCCGGGTAACGCGGTCGCGAGAGAGTTTAAGGGAATAGGGGCCGAGGTCTTTGGTGATTAAACGATGCGCAGTATTATACTGAACAATCATTGTGCCGCCGTTTTTAACGTATTCCAATAGCCGTTTGTTGGCTTGTTTTAACCGATCTCGCGTATTATAAGCGCGAATACCGGTAACGATGGCGTCGAATTGTTTCAAATTACTCTTATCCAAATCATCATCAGAAAGCAGCGTTACAGTATAGCCGATTTGTTCTAACGCTTTTGGCACATCATCTCCGGAACCCATAATATAGGCGATATTTTTACCGGTTTTGTCAATTCGCACGCGCACCAATTTAACTTCTGCCACCGGGCAAAGTGTTTGGATAGGAATATGATCGTATTCGATTCGAATAACACTGTGCGCGGATTGGCGATCACTAAGCTCGATGTCTGCCGTCAAAAACTTAGTCATCGGCGTGGCCGGTGGCCGAATGGTAATTGTGTGCGACGCCTCCTCTCCTTTTTCGATAAAGGAAAACGGGATAATCGTTTTGTTCGAGAACCAGGCCACCGGGGTATTAATGTGTAAATTACCACTAACATTGGCTTTTCCGGCTTTTATCGTAAAGCGCACCTCTTTCCGGTTATCATCGGGAAAGATGAAAAGATTATCTTCAAAATTAACGGAGACCGGCGGAACAATTTCGAGGGGACGATATTGCTCACCTTTTACCGGGTCGGTCCAGCGAAATAACACCGGTGTTTCAAAGACGAAATGTTCGCCATCAATCGCAACCGTAAACTTTACCGGCGGCATCGTGAAATACTCCGGGTTGCCGATAAGCGCTTGATCGCTGACATTAAAGCTG
>CAXHHS010001134.1:0-2353 GCA_964015645.1 uncultured bacterium | reverse complement strand
ATTATCGGGGCTTCGTTTTTGATCTCAAAAGAGTGTTTGGAACGCATTGGGCTTTTGGATGAAAACTTCTTTTTGTATAACGAAGACTGCGATTATTGCTTAACTGCTCAATCGCACGGCTTCAAGATTTCTGTTGCACTCGCTTCAGTTGTTTATCATAAAGAGGGCGGCAGCTCGGCAAACTTGTTTCGTGATTATTACGGTATTCGAAATACGGTTTACCTGGGGCAGAAACACTTTAATCCTTTATTTACAACCCTCTACGCCATTTCGCGCATTATAAAACGTATGTTTCTTTTCCGATGGAAGGCGGCTCGAATCGGCATTAAAGCGGTGATTGATTGTTGGGCAGGGAGGATGGGCCGGATTTATTAAAAAACTAAAACCAAACCCGTTCTCTATCAGCATTCTCAAATGTTTAGCGCTTTATGGCAGAGCATACTGTTTTTGCGAATAAGTCACAATCGAGACTTCACTTTTTAGAGACTTCAATTGCTTTAATAATGCAAGAACTTGATCCGTTACGCTACCGCTAACATAAGGCTCGTGACAGTCTAAACAAATTTCGGCAGGTACATCTTTTATGACAACAATAATATTTTTGCCAGTAATAAATGGAATTGTTGCTTTCCCATCTTCCAATAACCCACCACAGCTGGGGCAAATTTTGTTTTTTTTATTTACGCGTACGCCAGTCATTTTCCCACCTTTCTTGTAATGGTCTATAAACCGTTACAATAAAAATACGGTCATTTATTTCGTCAATAGCCACCACCACATGTAATGGATCAGAAGTTCCCAATGTTCCCAAAACTAAACAATCCGGTAGCGGTCTATGTTGAGCCGGATAGTCTTCTATGACCTCGCAAGCAACTAAAGCAGTTTCTACATCAGGCCGGATTAATCCATCGTTAAGTAGTTCGATAATTGCGTGTCTTGACCAGAGGATTTTTTTGCCTTCAAGATCATTCTGATTTTCAATTGCTTTTGACCGTATGAAATTCTGTTTTTTAAGTCTCATAAAATTTTAAAATAACGATTTTGGATACTCTTTGCAAATAAAAATAGCCTCGAACTAATCGGGTTTTTTAGCCCGGATGCCAAACTGTAAATATTTAATATCGCGATGAAAGCCGAGCGTCAATACCGAAAAACAAAATAAGAGAATTCGAGCAACGATTGATTTAGGGGGATTTATACCGCTAAATTTTTCGGTAACATAGCCATGCGCCTCAAATGATCGTTTAAGGCTTTTGGCAGTAAAAAACCGAAAGTGAGTTGTATCCAAAATCCCATGATCTTGATATTGCCAATCTTTTTTTACGAATAATTCAAACAAATTTTTATAGTGCCGCACATTGGGAACCGACGCCACAATACATCCATTGGTTTTTATTTTATCTTTAATGGAGGCAAGAAACGCATCATGGTCTGTCATGTGCTCGATAACATCGTTGCAGATCACCAAATCGAAATACCGGTTTGGGAGCTGGTTTGCCACTTCGCTATAATTGCCAGGCAGCAGAGTGTGAAATTTTCCTAAAGCTGCCCCCGCAGAAATTTCATCCGCCTCGACGCCCCAAACCTCGCAATCGCTATTCAGGTTTTCGATAAAACCGCCTTCGCCGCATCCTATTTCCAGAACCGTCTTATAGGGTGCTGGCAGAAACGGGAAAACTTCCGGTCGTGTGTTCTGATAATATTTTCGAGAAACCTGCATACGAAATAACCCCTGGTTTTAATTGTTTTTCAATACTTCTTGATAAACTTGTAAAGTTCTCTCCCCACTTCGCTGCCAGGAAAATAATTTAACACGTTCCTCGCCTTTTTTTACCAGCGTTTTTTGCAGTTTTTCGTCGAGCAATAGTTGCATTATTTTTTTTGCCATGTCGGTTGGCTGATGCGGATCGAAGTAAAGCACAGCATCGCCACAAACTTCCGGGATTGCGGAAATACGAGATGCGGCAACCGGGGTTTGGGCTTTCATCGCTTCCAGCGGTGGAAATCCAAACCCTTCATAGAAGCTGGGAAAAACATAGATCGTTGCGGCTCCGTACAATCGAATAAGATCATCTTGAGAGACTAACCCTATCGGCTTTATATGATCCTGCAACTGCAAGCTCGTTATCGTTTCCGAAACTTCCGGGTAATGGAGATCGGGCTTCCCGGTTAGAACAAGTTGCAAATCTTTCAATGCCGCTGCCTCATCCCTGGTTTGTAATTGGTCTAAAATTATCCGAAATGCCCGAAGCAAACCAACAAGGTTTTTGTGCTCGCGCCAGACACCGGTATATAACAAGAAATTATCATGTAAGTTAAATTTTTTCCGGGCGGCGATTACCTCAGTTTCAGA
>CAXHHS010001133.1:0-2354 GCA_964015645.1 uncultured bacterium | reverse complement strand
TGATAATAGCTTGTGAAGATCTCGGTGTCAGCATCAAAATGATTTAATCCGGCTGCTGTGGCAATCCAGAATTTGCGGGTCATCGATGCTTGCGAAGGGCGATCCCGGCAAACAGAATACACATTGTTATGGCTGATGCTGTGGGGATTTCCCGGATCATGGCGATAAACGGCAAATGTTTTCCTTCTCAAATCAAATTTACGGAACCCGTTAAATGTTCCCAACCAGAGAAGGCTATCCCCGTCATTCACCATCGAACGAACAATATTATCATCCGAAATCCCGGTAAGAGAACCAGATGGTTTGTAATGGGAAAAATTTTCGGATTGCGGGTCAAACCGGTTCAGCCCGTTATGAGTTCCGATCCACAAAGCGTTTGATGAATCCTGGCAAATCGTATAGACTACGTTGTGGCTTAAACTGTTTTTGTTTCCGGGTTCGTGCTGATAGCGCAGGAATTGAGTATTTCCTTCATTCTCTATTTTCATCCGGCAAAGCCCGGTAGCCGTTCCGATCCATAATATACCGGGATTTTGCGGTGTTTCGTAAATAGTATGTACAACGCCATCGCTTAAGCTGTTGGTATCATCAGGATTGTGTTTATACCGCGTTGCATTTCCTGTTTTCCGGTCGAACAGATCGACGCCGCCTCTCTGCATACCGGCCCACAAATTGCCTCCCGAATCTTCATAAAGACATTGAACTTCAGGATAACTTAACCCCGTAGTATCATCAAGATGATACCTGGCAAATTTAAAATCGTATCCATCATATCGCCACAGGCCGCCCAATGTGCCAACCCAAAGAAATCCCTGCTTATCCTGAAGAATAGATGTAATATGATTATGTCCAAGCCCGTCTTCCGTGGTAAAATGCTCAAATTTAATATTAGGCTGCAAACTAATAGGTATGGGTTGGGGTTGTGAGAATAAGGAAGTCGAAAAAAAACCGAGAAGAATCATTCTCTTGAGAAAACCAATCTTTCGATTTCTATTCATAATCCTGCTTTTACAAAATAATATTCGATTTAACGTTCTTTAAACAGGTGAATTAAAACAAAGCTTAAACAAGCGAGGCGAGAAAAACAAGAAGCGGAAGGAAAAAACAGCGCTACTAAAGATGAAGAATAATTGTAATGCTGAACTTTTCATATATTTGAGAAAATGGCAACTACAAAAGCATCTTTATTAAAAAGATTTATGTTTTAGTGAAATTTGACGAAATAATAAACTGCCAGAAGTTCAAATTTGAACTTATCCGAAAGTAATAAAGTTACAGAAAGTATATTGTTGGTTTGCTAATGTTAATAGAAAGATTTTTGTATAAACCAAACAGCAGCAATAGCGTATAAAGTTTTACTTGAACCAATTTTTGAGGGGATTCAAAATGGTTTTAAGAATATGTGCTTGGTGTAATCGACCAATTGGAGTTTTATCTCGCCTCACATCTTTTTTAAACATTCATGATAGGACATCTCATGGTATTTGCTGGAGTTGCAAAGAAGAACAGGTAAACCGGTTAAATAATACCACGAGAAGTGAATGTGAGAATGAAACCAGTCCCATTACCGGCAAGATAAAAAATTTGGCGTGAGATTTAGAAGTTTTAAGTTTTCAGTCTTGAGTTCTGCTGGGACAGTTATTTTTTGCCTCTTCCGATTTTACGCCAAACTCGAAATAGAACAGGCTTAGGCTGTCTTTGGAGTTCAAGCGAAAGAGCAAGTTTTCCAATCCATTAAATAATCTTACTTCCACCTTACATTTCTCTTTATTTCAATTTTATGAATACCGAACTTTATCCGCTTCAGGTAGTTCATTTGGGGGATGGAGATCGTTCCCATCGTGTTTTTGCAACTTAAACCTCCCGGAGGTTCCGACTACTTTCAATCAAATAAGTTGAATCTTGCATTATCAAATGGCGATGCTTTATATTCCGCAATTATATTAAGGAGACGTTATGAAACGTGTTATCTTATTCATTCTGGTGATTACGACTTTGCTTTCTGCCCAAACCCCTTACAATGAAACCTTTCAAAAAACCTTTTTTCGCGGCCAATATCCGCAAATTATTCCGGTATTGTTTCGAACCTATCCGACTTACCTGGATAACAATGAATATCAAGTTGTAATGCTCGTTCAAATACAGTACAATTTTTTACAATTCTTGTACGAAGATAGCGATTATAAAGCCGGTGTCGAATTTGATATTGGTTATCGAGATCGGGAAACCAAAAAGATCGTTTCGAAAATTTGGCACACGGAATTTAAGGTAGAAGATTACAAAGCGACACAATCGCGACGGCAATATCATTTTGCTGCGGATACGGTAAAATTGCCTGCCGGTGAATACGATAT
>CAXHHS010001132.1:0-2357 GCA_964015645.1 uncultured bacterium | reverse complement strand
TTTCATCAAGCAATTACTGGAATTTAACCGCTTCCATACCAGTTCCGTTCTCCAATCTCTCTCGGAACAATTAGATATTGCGCGAAAAGAATTAGACAAATCCGAAACGGCTTTACAGTGGTATCGAGAAACAAACCCTTATGTCGCTTTAAGGGGAAAAGGGGAAAAAGTAGTTAACAGCCTGGCCTCCGGCGAAACCAGAATAATGCAGTTGGAAGAAAATGAGAAAAAAATAAACGATTGGCTAACGAGGAAACAACAGACCAGCGATGTTGAAGAAGAGTATTATATTTACCAGGAAATTTTAGCGTTTTTAAGCAGGCAGGATATGCCCGGAATAATGATTTTTAACAAACAATATTCCGATTTGATAGCCGAAAGGCAAAAACTGTTAGCACAAAACTATTATCCTTCGCATCCATCCGTCTTAAAAGTTGAAGAGAAAATACCTGTTATTAAAGGTGAGATTGATAAACGGATTGAACAATATATTTCGCAGAATTCAGGGCACGTTCAACAGTTACAAAATGAATTGGTTGAATCCGAGCAAGACCTCAAAAAATTGCCAAAGAATCAACTAAAGCTGGCAGAACTAGAACGAGATCACCGAATTAAAGAGCAACTTGTAGCAAACCTGATGGCCGGATATAATGAAGCCATTGTTTCCGATGCATCTATTCTCCCGGACGCCTACATTATTGATGAAGCGGAAGAACCATGGGGCGCAAAAGCTAAAATTCAATTTCCAACAATAGCGAGCGGTTTTATGATTGGGCTTGTGGTTAGCGTTGCAATTTTTTTCCTGATCGGCCTCTTCGATCAAACAATTAAAAATGCCCAGGAAATTCAGGAATATTTGCAATTGCCGGTATTGGTTTCCGTGCCGGTAATCGATTCTAAAAAAGCAATGAATGGTAATGGCCACCTCGATTCCAGCCTGGTTACCCAGGATTATACACCGACGATTGAAAACGAATCTTTTCGCCGCCTTCGTATAAAACTTTCCCCCAGGAAAAAAGATGATCACAATACCATCATCATAACCAGTTTATTGCCGAATGAGGGTAAATCATTTGTCTCTTCTAACCTGGCAATTACATTTGCCCAGGTTAAAAGGTTAACTTTACTAATTGACTGTGATTTGAGGAAAGGTGAACAACATCAGCCTTTCGGCTGTAAAAACGAACCGGGGCTAACCGATTTCCTGATGAGCAATTGCGCTATCAATGCGGAAAACATCTCAAAAATAATACAGAAAACACCGATTCCTTACCTGTTTATGATATCTACCGGTCAAATTGTACCAAATCCTTCGGAATTGTTAGGCACTCAGCGTATGGAAGAATTATATCATTATTTAAAGCGTAATTTTTCTATTATTGTAATTGATACACCGCCTTTTAAATTAGTACCGGATATCTTCGTATTTAAAAATTATCTTAGAAAATCAATCCTGGTAACCCGGTTTGACAAAACGAACATGAGTGATTTGAAAAATAATCTTCATGAATTTCCGGCAAACAACATGGAAATTGAAGGTGTGGTTTTTAATGCTGCCGTAGAAGAATATAAAAAGTATAAGAAATACGAATATTCATATTACAATTATAAATACTAAAGGTTAACAAATGCAAATATTGGTAACAGGCGGCGCCGGGTTTATCGGCAGCCACCTTGTCAGCAAACTTGTTGAATTAGAGCATGATGTTATTGTATTAGATAGCCTCAGACGTGGCAATAAGTTGGACGATCATGCCTTGAAATCAATTCAATTTATTGAAGGAGATGTTCGGGATGAAGAAACGGTTATTGCCGCCGCGGAAAATTGCCAGCTAATTTTTCATTTTGCCGCTGTGCTAGGGGTTGATGATGTTGCCGATCATCCGGTGGAGACAATGGAAGTAGAATCAATTGGCGTAAGAAATGTGGCTCGTGCAGCGGAAATATACGGAGTAAATAAGATCATTTATGCCTCGACCAGTGGTGTGTATGGAAAATCAGCCATTGAAAAAGCCGTTATAGAAGATTTTGACGTTTCTCCCAAATCCAGCTACGCTATTGCAAAAAGATTTAATGAAATTTACCTGGCTTCATTGTTCGAAGAGAAAAAAATTCCCTCTGTTTCGCTGCGTTTCTTTAATGTTTATGGCACTAAACAGGATAGCCGTATGGTAATTCCCCGTTTTCTGGAAAAAGCAATGAACAATGAGCCGCTTGTCGTATATGGAACCGGCAAGCAAACCCGCGACTTTACTTATATTGACGATGTTATCGAAGCAACCATTCGTTTAGCGCAACAAACAACTGAAAGCGGTATTTTTAATATTTCTGCTGAGCGGGAATATTCTATCAAAGAG
>CAXHHS010001131.1:0-2362 GCA_964015645.1 uncultured bacterium | reverse complement strand
TCGTACCCCAACCCCGCATCGCTCAAATCTTTCAATATTCGCACAAAATCGATGACAACATAATTCTCGCCGGCGTTCTTAACGACTTTGGCAAACTCGCCGCTTTTGTTGCCGATAATGATCAACTCCGCATGGTCGAGCACTGCCTGGATATTATCTACCATCAAACTGGAAATATGGGGGATTTTTTGGTTGATATATTCTTTGTTTGCGCCAAACAATTTCGCCAGGTTAACATTGTGATCGTAAATACGAATATCGCATCCTTTGCCGATGAGGGTTTCAACAGCATCTACCATCGGGCTTTCCCGCAAATCGTCGGTATTGGCTTTGAAGCTTAATCCCAGGATTCCGATTCGCTTTTTATCGTAAGAAAGCACTGTATCAACCGCGCGGCGCAGGTGATGTTCGTTGCTGAGCATAATAGAATTTAACAACGGCAACTCCAGGTCATTCGTACGCGCGCGATACGTAAGGGCGCGGACATCTTTCGGCAGACAGGAGCCGCCAAAGGCAAATCCCGGTTTTAGATAATAGGGAGAAAGGTTCAATTTTTTATCGAGGCAGAAAATTTCCATCAGCTTGTGGCTGTCTACGCCTTCCGCTTTGCAGACCGTTCCGATCTCGTTGCCGAAAGCAACTTTTAACGCATGGAAGGCATTATTGGCGTATTTCATCAATTCGGCAACTTTTACATCGGTACGGATGAGAGGCGCGTCGATGTTTTTGTAAATTTCCTCCAGGTAGTCGCCGCTTTTTTTATCCAATTCTCCGATGACGGTATAGGGAGGATTGTAAAAATCTTTTAACGCCGACCCTTCTCGCAGAAACTCCGGGTTGGAGCAGGCGCCAAAATCGATGCCAGGCGTTTTCCCGGATTTTTTCGCAATAATCTCCAGGCATTTTTCATGTGTACCGGGCAGTATTGTGCTGCGAATAACAAAAACATGGTAATGGTTGGCTTCTTTCAAAACCTCGCCCACTTGTTCTGCCACCCGGAAAATATAGTCCAAATTTACGCTGCCGTTTTTAGCGCTCGGCGTTCCCACGCAAATCAAGGAAATATCGGAATTTAAAATCGCTTTTTTATAATCGGTTGTTGCCGTTAGCCGGCCATCTTTCACTGCTTCACGAATGCCATCTTCCAGGCCGGTCTCAATGATAGGGCTTTTACCGGCGTTAATGATGTCGACTTTTTCTTTATTTAATTCCACGCCGATTACATTGTGGCCTTCTTTCGCAAAACAGGCCGACGAAACACATCCGACATATCCTAATCCGAAAACTGCAATTTTCAACTGTTTTATCCTCCGTAATCAACTATTTTCAGAGCGTTCTTTTAGCATCTATTCTCGCCATCAAGTCTCAAAGCCACACTAAATTTTCTTCGATATTTTTATTAAAAATATTAATTTTGTGAATCTTAGTGTTTTTGTGTCTTCGTGGCAATATTTAAATCACCCTCCAAATAATTTTCGACGATAGAAAATACGGAACGGGCTTTCGATTCGATTTGATTTGCTTCAATAAATATCGATTGAGGAAATAATTCTTTTAATAATCGATAGTTAGCGAGGTTTATTTTGAGATATTCCGGCCAATAATTTGGTCGGGCGGTTTTAGTGGATTCGAAATCGGAATATAATATAAACGAGATATTGGGGGTTGGAAGAAGTTTTTGAAATATACGGAAAATAGCTGCTCGTTTTTTGTTTGCTAATTGAAAATGCACAAGGTGATCATAAATATAACGATCCGTAACAATAATATCGTTTGTATAGCGAATTTTGAGGAATAAAAAGAACAGGTATGACTTCCATAGAAAATATCCCATGCTTAAAAAAAAATGAAGATTAGATTGCAATCGAAAATTTTTGAACCGCAGTTCCCGGTTCTTTACCGGCGGATTCTCCTTTTTTTTGAATCGGAAACCGGTAATTTGCTTTTTTGGCTTAAAAAACGATTTTAGCGAGACCTGGCGAAATCTTAAATAAAAAACCGGCAGCCCCTGCTTCAATAATTCGCTGGCAACATATTATGAACAAACCGATTTTCCGCTACCTACCAACCCGGAGAAGGTGATGGTTATTGGCATGTCATGCCCTCCTCTTTCGGCTTAGCAGAATATCTAATTTTGTTTTGCGGGTTGGTGGCAGGAAAAGCCCGAATCGACTTAATCAATACCGCGAAGCGGTTAATAGACCAAAGCTCAGGGTTCGCCATCTTTCCTGGCGAACCCTGAGTATAGAGAACACATATATCAAAACCCTGTATGGGTTTTAGAAAGAATTTACGATCATAAATTCCAAGCATATCTGTCTCTTATACACATCTGACGCTGCCGACGAGCTTCTTGGTGTAG
>CAXHHS010001130.1:0-2363 GCA_964015645.1 uncultured bacterium | reverse complement strand
TCAGCATACGCTTCCTCGTTGTGTCCAAAAGAATCATTGGCGAAAAGACCGGAGGACGCGGCATAGCTTGCAAACTCAAAGTTGATTGCATCCATTAATACACAATTACGTTTCGTCCCTGCCGGATTTTCAATGAAGGCTCCGTCTATAGTGCTTAAGTAGGTTTGAAAATTAGCGCCCTCGAACTGATCAATATACTGTTTTATCTCCGGCAGGCTGCGTTCCGTAATGAATAATCGCGGATGTTCATGGTTGGCTAAAGGGGTTCCCTGGGGCGGATAATAATTCTGGGAAAAGGCAAGTTGTATGAAAATTAAAAGTAGTACGAATATTAATAATCGATAAAAACGCATTGGGTTAATTTACCTCCATATAAAAATTGATTTGTAGCTACATCAATTATACCGACAGCCTATCGTGCGAATAATTATTTATCGTATTCAAAAAAATAATTGAATAATACAATAAATATGCCACAAATAAACGAATGCCAGAAACAGTCAATAAACTTATGATTTTTAAAGGGTTGGCAACTTTGGCGGTCAGAATGTTACTCAACGATATTGTAGAATTTTCTACGATTGGCTGAAGAATATTCTACAGTCTCAACTTTTTCTACAGTGGATTAATGATGGAATTGGCTAATACGAGACGAAAAAATGCCTCCAATCAACTTCTTCACTCTTCAGAAAAAGTCCCTAACGCGAGGAATTTATCAAACCGAATCAGGGTAAAACCGGATTGCCTGAGACCATGCTATATTGCAGGGCGCCGGTAAGCGTGTTGATGACTTCAATAAGCTGCTCCGGGAAAATTCCAAACCAGATAGTCGCCACAGTAAGCACGGTGAGTGTAACGCCGCCTGCCAGGGAAAACGAGCGAACAGCCGGCGCTTCTTCTACTTCATCACTGGCGGTTGTCGAGTACATCGCCACAACGATTCGTAAATAATAAAACAACCCGATTGCGCTATTCACGATCAGAGTTACAACCAACAACCATAAAGCAGAATCAACACCGGCAGAAAGCAGGTAAAACTTTCCGACAAAGCCGGCAGTCAGTGGAATCCCGGCCAGCGACAGCATCATGGCTGTAAATATCGTGGCAATCCAGGGCGACCGCCAGTAGAGGCCCTGGTAATCTTCCAGTGTATCCGCATCTCTCTCCTTTGGGGAAAGCACGGTGATCACGCCAAATGCGCCGATGATGGTAATGAAATAAGCAGCCAGGTAAAATGTTGCTGCTTCCACTCCCTGATCTTTCCCCGCCAGAAAAGCCACAAGCAGGTAGCCGAGATGGGAAATAGACGAGTAGGCCAGAATCCGTTTTACATTTTTCTGCAACAATGCCAGCAGGTTTCCGCCGAACATCGAAACAATGGCAATGATACTGAAAATCACGAGCAATGCCTCATATTGGTACATATCGATCTCGATAAAAAAGCGTAAAAGAAGCGCGAACATTCCTCCTTTTGAGACAGAAGCAATGAAAGCCGAAACCGGTGCCGGGGCGCCTTCATAAACATCGGGAGTCCACATGTGAAAGGGAACAACTGCCAGTTTAAAACCAAAGCCAACAATCATCAAAGCAAACCCGCTTAAAACGAATAAATGATTTTCGCCAACTGCCCCAAGGCGATTCGCCAGCATAGTGAATTCCATAGTTCCCAGCTCTGCGTATACCAGCGCCATTCCGAAAAGCAGAAACGCGGAAGAAGCGGCGGCCAGAATTAAATATTTTATACCGGCCTCAATACTCTTTTCCCGCTTTACCTGGTAAGCTATCAGCACATAAAGCGATACGCTGAGGATTTCCAATCCCAGGAAAAGTGAAACGAAATGGCGGCTTACTACCAATAACGATGAACCGAGCGTCGCCAACAGCAGCAGTAGATAGTATTCTTCGAGGTTCCCTTCCTGCGCTTTCAAATAGTTATGGGATAATAAGGTAATTGTGAAAGATGCGGCGAGGATCAGACCCATGTAAAATAGCGCAAAATCATCGATGATCAACAAGGAAGATATTGGGTGAGGAGAGCGGGCGGACACTGCGAAAAGCGCCAGGAAAGAAGCGGCCAGCGCTGCGAGCGTAACTGCCCAAATAATTCCATGATGCCGCCGCAGCGCGATAATTACCATCTCCACCAGCGAAGCGCCGGCGATAATTAATAACGGCAGCAAAACCATAAGATCCGTACCTGTCACGGCTGTTCTCCTTCAAATTCACCGGGTATCGCAAAGGCTGATATTGAATCTTCCGCTCCGTCGCGGTCATAGAATTCCTGCCGGAGTGCTTGATGTTGCCCTGTTTGCCGGATACTTTCCAAAACCGGGCTGGCAGTATTTATCACCGGCTGCGGAAAG
>CAXHHS010001129.1:0-2366 GCA_964015645.1 uncultured bacterium | reverse complement strand
GACGTGCGCCGCGATAGCGATAAATCGGTAGCCACAAAAGATTTCGGGGAAACGGTTGATTTGAAACTTATCGAAGCCGGGCAGGAAAAAATCCTGGCAACTTTTTCCGGCGGTGAAAAATCGCAAAGAAATCCCCCGGAAAGTCTAATGAAGGCACTGGCAAAAACCCTGGAAATGCGCAAGGAGAAATGGCCGACGCCGCTGATTCGCAAACTGGGCGATACATTATTAGAAACTGTTGAAAATCGCAATTTGACCGCGCAACACGAAGCTCGCTGGTTAAACCTTTTAGGATTTTGCCTGCGCCCTGGCTATGGTGATCCGTTAGATGAATGGCGCTCCAAACAAATCTGGAAATTGTGGTTCCAGGGCGTACAGTTCGACAAAGATGCCCAGGCTCGCGCCGATTGGTGGACGTTCTGGCGTCGTGTTGCTGGCGGATTAACTGCCGGAAAACAGGTGCAAATTTATCAAGCCATTTTATCCCCATTGCGGGCAGCCGTTAGCGGTGGAAAAGTATCTGCCAAAAAACGCCTGCACCCGCATGAGGAGTTGGAAGCCTGGATGACCTTAGCCAATTTTGAACGGCTGCAACCGGAAGACAAAACGAAATTAGGCCGGTTGCTGATAGAAAAAATTCGCAAGAAAAAACCACAATCCCAGGAGCTTTGGGCACTCAGCCGCCTGGGTGCAAGGAATACCATCTATGGCCCATTGGATCGCGTCATCCCTTCTGCCGAAGCGGAATCCTGGATAAAAACACTGCTCTCTTTAAACCTCGAAAAAACCGATGGTGCTGCCCACGCGCTGGTGCATTTATCCCGCCTGACCGGCGACCGCGAACGGGATATTTCCGAGGAGATTCGAGAAACCGTTTTACAGTGGCTTGCATCTCATCCGAAAAGCGAATCCTTTCAAAAACTAATGCTAAACCCGGAAAGCAGCACCAGCAAAGAAGAACGAGATTGGATTTTTGGGGAATCATTACCGGCGGGGCTGGTGATTAAATAATGACAATAGAGCGGAAAAAACGCCGGAAAAAAGATTTGATTTTCAAACTTGTATTGAGTATAATTTTCATCTATATGTCATTGGAAACGTTGAATATGCTCATTGCCCGATTTGCTAATTTTATTCATTTCTTATATCATCCCAATCATCAGTTTTCTGGCAAACATCAATTATACCTATTCAGATATATTATTTGCTTTTTTTTAACCTCAGAGTGTGTTGGGAAATACAGAGTTAATTCCATTAAAAACAACAACCTTTACGACCCTTTGCGCGCCCTGCGGTAGATAAATGTCTTTAATCTTATGAGGAAAACCAAATGAAGCGTTGGCTTCGTTCAATCATTGATGTTCGTAAAGGAGAGATGTTAGTAACCACTTTAATGGTGTTGAACATCTTTTTGTTATTAGTAACTTATTACCTCTTAAAACCGGCCCGTGATGGATTGTTTATTGCATATTCCGGTGCCAAGAATTTACCGTTGGTTTTTATTCTAATCGCCGTAGTCGTAGTGCCGGTTACGACGATTTATTCCCGAGTTAGCCGAAATCTCAAACTTAACCAGCTCATCAACTACACTAACATTTTTATAATCATCAATTTATTTATTTTGCGTTGGCTGATCTCAATCCAGGGACAGGAATGGATTGTTTATGCCTTTTATACCTGGGTAAGTATTTATGGTGCGTTGGCCCCCACGCAATTCTGGTTGCTGGCAAATGGCATCTATGACGCCACACAAGCGAAACGGATTTTTGTTATCTTCAGCCTGGCAGCTATTATTGGCGCAACCACCGGTGGCGAAATCACCAGCTTGATGATCAACACATTCGGATTCACAACAGAAAACCTGTTGTATTTCTGTGTGCTTTTTATCGGGATTTGTATTCTGCTGGTAAATTGGATTTGGTCGATTGCCGGAAAGGATGTTGAGGAGCAATCGATATCACCAAAACATAAAGAGAAAGAGGTGCAGCCCAGTATAGGAGAAGTATTTAAGGATATTAAATCCTCTCGTTATTTGGTGATGATCATCGGAATTATAGTTATGACGATGGTTGGCGCAACGTTTGCGGATTACCTTCTAAAGGCGGTTGCCGAAATTTCATTTACTCCACCGGGTGCAGAGAAAGCAAATAAAGAGGAATTGTCAGCGTTTTTTGGAAAATACTATGGCCGGGTTAGCCTGTTAAGTTTTCTACTGCAATTTTTCTTAAGCTACCGCATTTTGAAAGTTTTTGGCGTTAGCGGGGCAATTTTATTCCTTCCGATTAGCCAATTACTTAGTGCGACGGGGATGGCGTTATATCTGTCTCTTATACACATCTCCGAGCCCACGAGACTCCATTGCATCG
>CAXHHS010001128.1:0-2373 GCA_964015645.1 uncultured bacterium | reverse complement strand
GCTTAAAAGTCAATGTGACTTTATTGCCAGTATGTAAACCAACGCCACTAATACTTACCTCATTTTTTATAGTATGTTGATAATCCATTTGTTACAATATGAATTCTTTTTCTAATTTTTCAATTCTTTTTGCCAGCATCGGTAATTGCTTAAAGAATATGTAGGATCGTTGAAAATCTTTTAAATTAAATGCTAATGGCATAGAATCTTTGCTGTTTGGGCTAGTGTATTCCGGAAGAAAATAGTAAACAAACAATTTGTAAAGAATCCTTGAATATTGTTTAATAGAAGAATAGATCATAATTAAAGGAGAATGGATATGATGACCGCCCAGGAGTTTGAGAAAAAAACGATCGATAGTTTGAAGGGAGAAACCGGAAAAGACCTGCAAACGTGGTTGAAAGCAATTAAAGCCAGCGGCGTCGAAAAACGCAACGATGTTTTAAACTGGCTGAAAAAAGAGCAGGGCCTTAACCACGGAAAGGCCAATACCATTACTGCCATTTATTTTAACAGCGGCAAACCGGTTTACCAGGATGGCGGCTCTTTAAAAGATGCTTTATTTGAGAAAAAAAGCCACCTGCGCCCACTGTATGACGAATTGGAAAAAACCATCTTAAACCTGGATCGCGAAGTGAAGCTGATTGAGAAGAAACTCTACGTCTCGTTTAACGGCAAACGGGAATTTGCCGTCGCCTCAATCAAAAGCAAAGAAATTCGCGTGGGCATGGATTTAGGCGATATGCCGTTTAATGATCATGTTCTGAAAGCCACCAGCCTGGGCGCCATGCCGCGTATTTCGCATATGGTGGCACTTAAAGAAACAGCGCAGATTGATGAAGAACTCATCGATCTGTTGTTAAAGGCGTATGATTGGGTGCATGATAAAAAGCAGCCCACTTAAATTCATTGGCAAAACTATTTAGGGCAAAACCATTTTTAACCAAGTTGTTTAATCGTTTTGCCCATAATTGTTTTGTCATTTCTCAAGTTGGAATTCACAACTTATTTTATTATCGTTTCAAAAAAATGGAGGCAGATGTATGGTACGAGGAATTTTAGCAGTTTTGGCAGGATTTATTCTCTGGTCGGTTATCTGGCTGGCAACGACCAATTCGATAATGGCGGCGATGCCGGAAGAAGTACAGCCCGGCAGCCCGGTCACCAATACCGGCATTTTGCTGCTGCTTTTGGTGGTCAGCGTTATCGCATCCGTTGCATCCGGCTACCTGACGGCGCTGATCGCGAAAGAAAACACCATGAAATATGTGATGGCCTTTGGAGTCATAAATCTGGCGGTCGGCATCTTTTTCCAGGTGCAAAACTGGCAATTTATGCCGCTTTGGTATCATCTTATTTTCCTGGTGCTGTTGATTCCGGCGATTGTTTATGGTGGAAAGCTGCGGTTAAAGCAGACAGTAAACGCCAGTACAACCTGAGTAGAAAAGTAGCAGCAGTAGGCAGTTGCAGTTAGAAATTTGATAGTGCTAAGCGAATTATGCTTTTCTAAAACGGGCTTCGACTCCGCTCAGCCTGACTATGCACCGTTCCGTCATAGTGAGCGGAGTCGAACTATGGCACTTACAGCCTTATTTGTTTAGCATTACCAGAAATTTTAGTTGCAACTGCCACTGTTATTATTCATTTAAAACGTCTTCAGTTTCACCCTTATTCTCTGCTTTCAACTCATTTATCAGCGTAATAGCCATTTCCGGTTCGATGTGGAAATTGTTAAACCGAACGATTCCGTTTTTATCGATGATAATCGCCCAGGGCGTGCCGCGTGTTTGATAACTGACCATTAGTTCGGAGTATTTTTCCGGCGAACCGCTGTGGCCGATGGGAATTTTTAGGCCATATTGGTCGGCGACTTCTTTGCCGCGTTCGAAAGAGTTGGTGGAAAATCCCTCAAATGTTGTTTGCACTGCGACAAAGGCTACATCTTCATCATTCCCGAATTTCGCGATCAATTTTTGCAAGGTTGGAAATCCATATTTGTGGCAACCCGGGCACCATGATTGAAAGCAGTAGAGGTAAACCACCTTGCCTTCAAAATCGCTAATATCCAGTGTTTCCTTGCCTTCTGGCAACTGAAACCATTGGTTTACTTCCCAGGATGGCGCTTTCTGATTCAGAATGCCACCGGGCGGTATTTGTGCTTGAAGCGGTTTCATCAATCCCAATATCGTTATAAAAGTGACTATTTTCAAAATTCTATTTTTTGCCAGCACCAAGAACTCCTTTTGTCTTTTAATCTAACCATAATTTCTTCACAAGTTAGAATAATGCTGCTGATAACTCTGTAATCATTCTAACCTAACGATTTATTCGACCCCTCAAGGCAAGCATCCTGAGTAGCCGACAGCAGTATTG
>CAXHHS010001127.1:0-2390 GCA_964015645.1 uncultured bacterium | reverse complement strand
GCCCAAATTGATAATCGAACGGGCGAGAGGCGACCCGGGTACTAAGTTCAACATAAAGCGCCCAGGCTGCTTGTCTTTCTGCTATGTTGGGTTCAAAGGTAAAACCACCTAATCCAAATGGCAGGCTAACGGATATTCTTTGTGCTCGAAAAGATCTTTTTGCCAAGCTATTCCTCTTAGAATTCTTTGATGAAATCGCCATTCACACTCCCTCCTCTAAATAATTTGCTTAAAAAGCGTCGTTTTGTTAAAGTAGCAACCCGTTGGTGCTTATCAAAACATAAGAATGATAAGATATAGAGCGCTATCCATGCTAAAGTAAATGCCCTCAAGGAGATTCATCTTTTAGCGGAAAAGGCAGTTCAATTTCTTCAATCGTTTGAACGCCGGTTTCTCCCTTGTAAAGTCCTACAACTTCAATTTTTATATAATTTGGTTCGGAATAAACTCGCAGATAATTAAGCGGTCGCAGCGAGGGGCCGGTAAAAATATCCTGACGACGAGCAGCTTCACCTTTAAAAATTTCCACGCGTGGCCCACCCCCACCGCCAGAAATAATAAATGTTTTATTTTTATCTTCAAATCGCTCATAACCGTGGGCATGGCCGCTAAAAAAGGCAATGGTTTTCTTAGAATCATAAAACGTCGCCGTTACAAAATTGTCCTTCACGTGAAGCGTGTCATCAATAATCGTGCTGTTCGTAAAAGGCGGGTGATGGGCAAATACTAGAATAGCCCGAATCGCGGGATTCGCATCCATTTTCTCAATGGTGTTTTCATACCATTTTATTTGTTCCTCCCATTTAGCTTCGGAGTATTCTTCCTGGTTCGTATCGATAAAAATCAACCCGAGGTTTTGATGAATATGAGAATACCAAAGACTATCTTTAAGCTTTGGAAAACGGCTGAAAATATTTTCCAGTGCGGCGGGGTTGTAACCATAGTATTCGTGGTTACCCATTACCGGTAAAATGGGGATTTTCTGCTGAATTAGTGGTTGAAACATGTTATCGAACCACTCCCAATCTTCACGAGATGAACCCATAAAAACCATGTCGCCCAAATGCACCAGGAATTGTATATCTGTCTGAAATAAATGGGTTAGCAAGATCTCTTGCTCAATATCGTTACTTTCGCGTAAGAGAAACAAGCTTTCTACCAATGAGGTTTGCTGCGTATCACCAATGATGGCGAAAGGAGCCATCGTAAGATTACTTTGTAAAGATTGAATGTTTGCTTGATAATTTTGCGTAGGAGAGTCGCTGCAACTCCAGAACAAAATAGTCAAAATGTTGAACCACCCAACCATCCAACCATTTAGCCATTTTGGTGAAAGCATTATTTGTTTAGAGCAGGCCATTTTAACTGGTAAGATATGAATATCCCAAAAATAAAATTTGAGATCCTAATACATGGCCGACAACATCCATAATTCTATCTTTCAACATCAGAACTTTCCAGTCCCAATTTTTCCATTGCTCGTATTCTCGTCCCACGGCAAAAATAAAGGATGCGAGCGCCCACCCATACCACTGGTCAGCCCAAAACAGAAACGGCCAGAACACGATCATAACATAGAGAACGTGGTAAATTTGAAATAACCAATTTTCTTTGGTCCAAAAACCGGGAATCCATCGCCAGGGACGTTTCCAACCTAAATTATTAATAATACTGTGGTATTCAATATCCGAGACCACATTCAACTCTTGATGAATACGATCAACATTTTCAACAACGGTTTCATTGTCGATAAAAGGGCCAGCTGCCATATGAATTCTCCGGGTTTAATTGTAAGTATGGTTCTTGATTTATTGTGAAGTAGGAGTGCAAAATTCGTTTTGCAATCGGAGTAGTTAGTGAAAAATGAATTTTGCACTCCTATTCTGCTTTATTAGTCAAATTAAACGCTCTTCTAAAACTTCACCGCAAACTCCTGGCGATACTCTCGCGGACTCATGTGATGGCGTTCCTGAAACCGGCGGTTAAAGTTGGATAGATTGTTAAATCCAACTTCGTAGCAAATTTCTGCGACGGAATATTCGCTTTCGATTAACAGTTTGCAAGCCTTTCCGATTCGCAATTCATTTACATAATTAATAAATGTTTTGCCAGTCGATTTTCGAAAAAAACGGCTAAACGCAGTTGCGCTCATATTGACAATTTCCGCCGCACTATCCAGGCGCAAAGTTTGTTGGTAATTTTGATTGATGAAAGTGCAAACACGATCGATTCGACTTTGTTCATCGGGATAGAAATTTCGCGTAAATTCGATGCCGGATAAAATCCTGGTGGAATTTTTATCGGATTTACTAAAAGCGTCGAGGATTTTAAATAGAGAAATTAATTTCCCCATCGGGTCCTGTTTTTCCATATTGAGCATGATATTCGCT
>CAXHHS010001126.1:0-2403 GCA_964015645.1 uncultured bacterium | reverse complement strand
CGTCTGAATAGTGCAGTTGAAATCAAAAGCACAAGCGCGTCGCCGGGAGATGCTGCGCTTATCGAGCGGGTGGTCGAGGATGCCCTAAACAAAGTTCATGCAATCCGGTTGTCAGAGATTATTGATATCGGAAAGCAGCAGCGGTTTTTATACGGCGCTCTAATATTGTTAGCGCTGTTCCTGTTTCTCGGTTACAATATGCGCAGCGATTTGCAAGGGGTTACATCTCAAATCAATATTTCACTCGATCCCAAAGCGCACATCGAGCAGGAAATTTTGGCCATAACACCCGGCAGCATTCAAATCGAAAAAGGGGAAATGGTCGATTTTACCGCAGAGCTAAAATCCGAAACAGAGCGCGATGCATTACTCCATTTCACCGCCGGGGAAGATGCCTGGCAAAAAGAGCACATGAATAAAGGACTTGATAAACGCAGTTTTATTTTTCGCTTAGAAGATGTTCAGCAATCGTTGCGCTACTACATTGAATTGAATGACATTCGCTCCCCGGAATATCAAGCTTCGATTTATGAATTTCCGAAAGTAACTAAAATCGATCTAAAATATACTTACCCGGCTTACACCACATTGCCGGTTCGTTATGAAGAAAACACTGGCAATATTCGCGGTTTGCAGGGAACGAAAGTGCAAATTTCCGTAGAAAGCAGCGGCAGCACCGTTGCTGGAGAAATCGTTCTAAATGATTCGACAAGCCTCAAAATGCAATCGCTTGGCGGCGGCAGGTTTACCGGGGAAATCGTCATTACCGATCCGGCGACTTATGTTATTCGCCTGACCGATCAGGAAGGAAAGCATAATAAATTTCCCGTTGAGTATCAAATTTCGCCGGTAAAGGATCAGCCGCCGCTCATCATCATTACCGATCCGAAAAGAGATGTGCGGGTAAATGCCATCGAAGAGGTGGTCGTGTCTGCCGAAATTAGCGACGACTTTGGCATCAAAAGTGCCGCGTTGAAATTCTCTATCAATGGGGAAGATGAGCAAGCCATCGACCTGAAAAACGGTTCCGAAAAAGATATGAAAGAAATCTCCGCCAGCGAGGTGTTTTACCTGGAAGATTATACCCTGGAACCGGGAGACGTCATCTCCTATTATTACGAGGCGGAAGACTATTTAAAACGGGAAGCACCAGTGCTGTCATCCATGTATTTTATAGAAGTGATTCCCTTTGAGGCAAATTATACCCAGGTCAACAATCGCGGCGGCGCCGGCGGTATGGGGGGCGGCAACCAGCAGGTGATTAACCAGCAGATGATCATCAACGCTACCTGGAATTTGTTGCGCAAACGGAATGAAATGTCTGAGGATGATTTCGAGGAAGCCGCCGAAACCATCGAGCAGTCGCAATTTACATTAAGATTGAACATCTTGCAGCTTATCGAAACTGCCAGAACATCCTCGCCAGCCGGCGGCGATGCAGAAATCCAAAAAATGCTCGATTTATACGAAAATGCCGTGGAACAGATGGAAACCGCTGTCGAAATATTAGCGGATCGGGAATTGCAAGCGGCCATCCCCCCGGAACGCAAAGCATTGAATTTTTTACTAAAAGCGGAAGCGCAAAATAAAGATAAACTGGTGCAGCGCGGGCAAAATCAATCCGGTGGCAGCGCAGGAATGAGCGAGGAGCGCTTGACGGAATTGATGGATTTACAGCTCGATGCCGATAAAGATAAATATGAAGTGCAGCAGCAACGCTCCCGGCAGCAGGATAAAGAGATCGATAAAGTGCTGCAAAAACTCCAGGAATTGGCCAATAAAACCCAGGCGTGAGCGCGCCAGCAACGGGAGAGTGAAATTCAAAAAACCAAAGACCGCCGGGAGTTGGAGCGCTTAACCCGCGATCAGGAAAAACTGCGCCAGGAAACCGAAGACCTCGCTAACCGGCTGCGGGAAATGTCGCGGGAAAACGGCCAGGTTTCGCAGCAGATGCAGGAGCGCATCGACCGCATTGCCGAAACGTTAAAAGAAGCGGAAGAGGATTTGAAAGCGGAAGATTACCAGCAGTATGCCGCGAAACAAAATCAAGCGCTTCGTGAGCTGGATGAATTACAGCAAAAATTACGCTCCTCCTTAGCCGATAATACCCGCGAACGATTGGCGGATTTTGCCCGCAATTTTGAAGATATCAAAAACCGTGAAGAACAATTAACGGATGATATTCGCGGAGCAGCAAAAGACATGGGAAGCCGCTGGGGAAGTTTGGAAGACACGGAAACGCGCGAAAAGTTGGCCGGCGCTCGGAATGATTTGATCGATGACATCAATAAACTGAAAAAACAAGCATCGGAAATCGAAAAACAATCGCAGCAGGAAAATCCCCAAATCGCTACAGCGCTCAGAAATTTACGCAAATCGATGCAGCGGGAAAAACTGGATCAG
>CAXHHS010001125.1:0-2403 GCA_964015645.1 uncultured bacterium | reverse complement strand
ACCCAGTAACTGTGGCGCGCTCCAACGTACCAAACACCGGCCCGCCAACAAACAAACCATTTTGCACCTTCCAGGTAAGCCCCGGCCCAATAAAAATGAAATTATTCGCGCCGATAGAGCCATCGTTAAAAATCCCCATAGTGAAGTTGCCCGTGGTGTGAGTTAAACTCATCAATGGCTCGGAAGCGGTGCGATTTGGGCTTGAGTTTGTTTTTAAATTGTTTTGGCCCTCCTTAATTTCTTCCGCTTGAGTAAAAAAGGCGGAGAATAAAAACAGTAGGCCGGTTATCCATGTAAGATACTTTGAATGCATAAAGTCACTCCTTGTTGATATTCGAATAGCAATGTTAAATTAATTCCACTTACTTCGCTCTTTCAGAGCTTTTTGGAAATTTATTCATTATTCCCCGGCGCTTCGCACCGGGCTGTATTACGCCGCCCTTTCAGGGCTAAAATGCTAAATCAATTTCCATACGACTGTGCCAGTTCTTCCAGCATTTGTTCGAGTTTGGTTTCCGAAAACCAGTGCCCGCGTGTCATTACACCAACGCGGTTTTTAACATTTGCGATATCTTCCAACGGGTTGGCGTCTAACAAAATTAAATCTGCCTGTCTGCCGGGCTCGATAATCCCAAAGGCGCTTGCTCCCGGTATGTATTGCGTAATGAATTCCGAGGCGTTTTTGGTACCGGTTTCTAATATTTGGTAGGGCGTTAAGCCAATTTCGCTGAGAATCTGCATCTCTTCATGAATTGTAAAGCCGGGAATGCTGCCGACGTATCCCATGTCGCTTCCTAATAAAAGCGGCACCCCGGCATCGCTAAAGGCTTTTGTATAAGATTTTATAAAATTATAGGTTGGGACATATTGATCGGGTTGGCTGCCGGGCGGGCTTAAGTTGGAGGTATTAATTTGGTTCCTCCAACGCTGCTCGCCATTCGGATCCAAAAAGCGGTTACCGGGTTGGGCTAATAACTGCGCAAGCCCGCCTTCAACGTTTCCCTGGATTAAGGAAATGGTTTTATCGATCATCAAGGAAGGAGTGACATACGCACCGGAGTTGAGGGTGAAATCTATTGCATCCTGAATTAAAGATGTGTTATGCGTCGCATTAAAATGCGACCAAAAATATTCCTCGGCGTGGGCAACCATAACCTGGCCAAGTTCTAGCGCCCGGCGAGTGCTAATAAACGTGCCGCGCGCATGTCCCATAACGGCATACCCCTGGTTGGCGGCTTCTTCCATAATTGCCGCAAAAACCTCCGGCGAAAATCCGTTTGCGCCAACACTCCATACTTTTATAAAATCATATCCCTGGTTTTTCTTCTGGCGAATATAGCTTCTGGCTCGCCCCGGGGTGCGCACTTTTTGCCCCTCGGGGCCGGTTGCATCACCACTGCGTGTCCAGGCGCCGGCGTATACCGTGGGGCCAATCCGTTCGCCAAGTTGAATTTGGTTGCGCCAAAACAAAACCGGTGCGCTAACCTCTCCCATGTTCAAAATGGTTGTAACGCCGTTTGCAAGTAATGGCAGCAAATCGCCTTCGACGATAAGATGGGCATGCATACCCGCCAGCCCAGGCATCAAATAGCTGCCGTTGCTAACAATTTTTACCACACTGGCCGGAAGTGTTGTAGAGGCGGAGGGGCCAATTTGAGCAATCATTCCATTTTGGATGAGAACTGTCTGATCTGCCAAAATTTGCTCGCGATCCATCGGAACAACATTTACGCCGACGAAGGCGACGCTCGAATCCGATTCCACCTCTTCCGGGATGATCTTGGTGTCCGGCCTTGGCGGATCCATCATAGACGAGCCATTCATTGGCGGATCAGAAGTGCAACCGATTGATAATAGAATAATTCCTATAAGGATTTTAAAAAGCTTGAGTAAGTTCATTCTCTTCCCTTCAAAAAATTCGAATATCTTTATTTCTCAAGCTAAAAAATGCGCCGGGGAAAAGTCTAACAGGTATGTATCAAATAATCGCAGATATGTAACAAAGGGGGGAGAGTAAGTAAAAATCCAATGTAAAAGGAAAATGGAAAATACTAACGGAGGGTTTTATTCAAATACTCAGATGGCAGACAGCCAAACTGTGCTCGAAAACATTTTGCAAAATAGGAGAGGTTGTTAAAACCGGCAGCAAAGGCAATTTCAGTAATATTTCCGGAATCTTGTTTGATTAACTCCGCTGCCCTTTTTAGCCGGATGGTTCGTAGAAATTCACTGGAAGATTGATCCGTTAAAGCGCGTAATTTCCTGTGAAGCTGCATACGGCTCATTCCTAATTGCCCGGCAAGCGCTGCCACATTAAAATCGGGGTTATCGATATTTTTTTCGATGAGGTTGCCGGCTTTTTGTAAAAAAACTTCATCTATCGATGCTGCATCAACCTTGTTC
>CAXHHS010001124.1:0-2404 GCA_964015645.1 uncultured bacterium | reverse complement strand
AGATAGTGCCTTAACCCTGATTGGTCATGAAATTAAAGAAAAGGTTTATGTAAAACGAGAATACGGAGATATTCCGGAAGTCTATCTTTATCCTGATGAACTAAACCAGGTATTTATGAATCTATTGATAAACGCGGTGCAAGCGACCCCCCAAAATGGGATGATTACGATCAAAACCGCTGTTGATAAAAACAATATTTGCATTACCATTTCCGATACCGGAAAGGGAATTCCGGCAGAAAAACTCACCCAACTTTTCGAACCCGGGTTTACCTCCGACCACAGCCGGGTTAAAATGCGCACCGGCCTTTATACCAGTTATAACATCATCAATAAACATAATGGCGACATCAAAGCGGAAAGTCAACCCGGAAAAGGAACGACATTTACCATCCGCATTCCCCAAAATTTGAATGAGTTGATTACGAATGGGAAAAAACGGAATTAAAAAGTGACTGCCCCTGAGAAAATCAAAGAACTCGTCAACGGTTTCGATCACAATCTCGCCGATTACAAAAGCGGCGCGTACAACGAAACCCAGGTACGCCGCGAATTTATCGATCCCTTTTTTAAGGAATTAGGCTGGGATATAAGACAATGAAAAGGGGGTTGCCGAAGCCTATAAAGATGTCGTTCACGAAGCCGCTATCAAAGTGGGCGGTTCCACCAAAGCGCCGGATTACTGTTTCCGCATTGGCCCGGCACGGAAGTTTTTCCTGGAAGCGAAAAAACCCTCCGTCAATATCAAAGACGATGTTCACCCCGCCTACCAGCTTCGTCGCTACGCCTGGTCTGCCAAATTACCGCTGAACATCCTGACTGATTTCGAAGAATTTGCCATATACGACTGCCGTAAAAAACCACACAAATCCGATAAAGCCGCTACCAATCGCCTTCGTTACCTGACGTATAAGGAATACCCGGGCTGCTGGGAAGAGATTTACAGCACCTTTTCCAAAGAAGCGGTAATGAAAGGGGCGTTCGATAAATACGCCGTTAGTACTGCCGGTAAACGCGGCACCAATGAGGTGGACAGCGAATTCCTGAAAGAGATCGAAAGCTGGCGGGAATTGTTGGCCAAAAATATCGCCTGGCTAAATCCCGGTTTAAGCGTGCGCGAATTGAATTTTGCCGTTCAAGTGACCATCGACCGCATTATCTTTTTACGCATTTGCGAAGATCGCGGTATCGAAAGCTACAAACAGTTACAAGCATTGGCAGGAATGTCACACGTTTATGAGCATTTGAAAGCAATTTTCCATCGCGCCGATGAAAAATACAACTCCGGCCTATTTCATTTTCGGGAAGAGAAAGGTCAGCACAGCCATCCCGATGCGCTTTCACTGAATCTGGAAATCGATGATAAAGTTTTAAAAACCATTCTGTCCCGCCTGTACTACCCGGAATGTCCTTACGAATTTAGCGTAATGCCGGCAGACATTCTCGGCAATGTGTATGAGCAGTTTTTGGGCAAAGTGATCCGCCTGACCGCCGGGCACCAGGCCAAAATCGAGGAAAAGCCGGAAGTGCGCAAAGCCGGTGGCGTTTATTACACTCCGAAATACATCGTCGAGTATATCGTGAAGCAAACCGTTGGTAAACTGTGCGAGGGTAAATCTCCCCGCCAGGTTGAAAAGCTGCGTATTCTCGATCCCGCCTGCGGCTCCGGCTCTTTTCTACTCGGCGCTTACCAATATTTGCTGGATTTCCACCGCGATTTTTATGAAAAAGAGATCGCCCAAAAAGGCTTCCAACCCCGTCACCGGAAAGCCGTTTACCAGGGAAAGGTCGAACAGTGGCTGCTGACCACTGCGGAGAAAAAACGCATCCTCCTCAACAACATTTACGGCGTGGATATCGACAACCAGGCAGTGGAAGTGACCAAACTGAGCCTGCTGCTAAAAGTGCTGGAAAATGAAAACCAGGATAACCTCCGCCCGCAACTCACCCTCTGGCAAGAGCGCGTACTGCCGGATTTAGGGAAAAACATTAAGTGCGGCAACAGCCTGATCGCCAGCGATTTTTACCGGCAACAGCAACTGAATTTTTTGGATGAAGAAGAACGCTACCGTATTAATGCCTTTGATTGGGAAGATGAGTTCCCGGAAATTATGCAGGGCGGCGGGTTTGATGCGGTGATTGGAAATCCGCCGTATATTCGCATGGAAAGTTTTTAAAGAGCTTAAAAATTACTTAAGAGCAAATTATTTCTCGCATGATGAACGTTCTGATTTATATGTTTATTTTCTTGAAAAAGATGTTAAGCTCTTAAACAATAGTGGTTTGTTAGGAATAATCGTTTCGGTAGTCCTAAATCGTTAATGTTAGATTGTAATGGCATATAAAGTATTTGGTGCTGTATCAAAAACGTTGATTGATTATATTAGGCAAAAAAGAGTTCATG
>CAXHHS010001123.1:0-2408 GCA_964015645.1 uncultured bacterium | reverse complement strand
TTTCTTTAATTATAATTTTTATGGGGCTGGTTGTACTCTTTACCGCCATTGCCGGCTGTGCTTCAAATATGCCGGTAACCCAAAAGCCCGGCGCCATGCTCTGGGGTGAAAATTGCGGGCGCGGCCATAACGTACGTCCGCCGTCCAGCCTTACCGATGAGCAATGGGATGTGGCAGTGCTCCACATGCGCACCCGCGCCAACCTGACAGCCGTTGAAGCGGAAAAGATTGCAGAATTTTTAAAAGCGGGAAACTGAACTTGGCTTAAAACATTTCCTGAAAACGTAAAAGGGTGGATTTTTAGCCGAATCCACCCTTTCATAATAAAAGAGGTAGATATTATGTCAAATAATACAATTGTATGGGGTCCTGTTCCAATTCGCTTAATTACTGGTGTGGGGTTCATCTATCATGGATTTATAAAGCTGTTTACTTCCGTCGGGCATGATAATTTTCTCCGCCTACTGAATGAGATGGGTGTGCCCCTGGCAGAAGTTTTTTCCTGGGGAATCGGTGCTCTTGAGCTCTTCGGCGGAATCGCCTTGATACTCGGCGCTTTTATGACCATTACCAACATACTCCTGCTGGTGAATATGGCCGTTGCCATGTTCTGGGTAAATTTACCGAATGGGTTTGATTTAATGAACGTCACTGTCCTGATTGAGGCCGGCCCCAAATTTGGCGTACCCGGGCTTGAAATCAACCTGCTCTATATTGCCGGCCTGGTTTCTATGCTGCTTACAGGGGCCGGAAATTTTTCTGTTGATAAATTCCGGGGAGAAAAGGCCGGAACATCATCTCAGGAATAGGTCCACAACAATTTATCACATTAAATCGTTCCCCCAATTAAAATTGAGTCATCTGTAATCTAAGCTTTGTGTTAAAAGCAAAAAGCCTATCTCGGAAATTCCGCTTTAAATACATAAGCTGTACATTTATTCAGAGGTGCGTTACTGGTTCTTCATATTGGCTTCATTTTGATTTTGTATTATTCTCCTGATTGTTTAAATTTTAAAATATGAAAGGGAGAGTAACGAATGCGAATTTTAGTAGTAGAAGACGATGAAGACCTGGCGTTGGAAATTAAATTTGCATTGGAGAACGATCACTACCAGACGGAGTTGGCGTTTGACGGTGACCAGGGGCGGGAATTGGCGTTAGTGGAAGAATACGATCTGGTTATTTTGGACATCATGCTGCCGGGTATCAGTGGGGTTGATATTTTGAAGGAAATGCGCCGGGAAGAAATCATCACGCCGGTATTATTTTTAACATCTAAAAACAAACTGGAGGACAGGGTAACCGGTTTGGATGCCGGCGCCGATGATTATTTGACCAAACCTTTTGCGACCCCGGAATTACTGGCCAGGGTGCGTTCCTTGCTTCGCCGGATGGCGGAAACCAAATCCTCAATTCTATCGGTAGATGACCTGGAATTAGATACCCGTACCCGCCAGGTTACCCGCAACAAGCAGCTTCTCAATTTAACGGCAAAAGAGTATGGCATTTTGGAATTACTAATGTATAACAAAAACCGCATACTTCCGCGGCTTTCTATTGCAGAACACATTTGGGGAAATAATTTGGATTTGTTTAATATGACCAATTTTGTTGATGTCCATATTAAAAATTTACGAAAAAAGATCGACGGAGACCGGGAAAGGAAATTGATCCAAACATTCCGCGGTATTGGTTACTCGATCATGGAACAAACATGAAAATCCGTACCCGGCTTACCATTTGGTATCTTGCGATTACTCTTACAGTAGCGCTAATATTCGGGCTGGGTACCTACTGGGCAATGCACCGGCTATTGCTGCGAGCTTTGGACGAAGAGTTGGAAATCTTTTGCGATGCTATTGAACGATCTTACGATCCCTTCTTTAGTGAATTTGTAGAATTAGTTCTTGACCCTGCAAAACCAAATCCTTACCTGGAATATTACTTAATTGTTTGCGATGCCGCCGGCGATACGCTTTTTTCTTCGCCAATGGTTAAGCAAATCCCTTTAAATATTGCCTTTACCGGGAATGTTACCAAAAATAGCCACACCGTTCATCTTCACATCGATAACGCCATTCCTTTCTTACATCCTGACGAAAATGGCGAAGTCACTTTTCGTATTTTCTCGCGCGAATTGTTCTATCAAGATCGCCCCGTCGGTTGGATTGTAGCCGGACTGCATATCGAAGATATTGAAGCGTCCTTAGAAACCTTACTGGAAGTGCTTTTAATCGCAATGGTATTCATTGTGTTACTTTTCGGATTTGGCAGTTACTTATTAACCGGCCAGGCGCTGCGGCCGGTGGACCAGATAACGCGAAAGGCCGATCAAATAAGTTACAGTAACCTCAACGAAAGCTGTCTCTTATACACATCTGACGCTGCCGACGAGCTTCTTGGTGTAG
>CAXHHS010001122.1:0-2410 GCA_964015645.1 uncultured bacterium | reverse complement strand
CAACCTGCGTAAAGCATTAGTGGTGTTTCAGTTTGTCATCGCATTGGGGCTTATGTCTGCCACGATTACCGTATCGAAGCAGGTATCATTTATGCAAAATCACGATCTCGGTTTTGACATCGATCAAACCCTGGTGGTGAAAGCCCCACGAGTGCGAGATAATTTATACGGCGAGAAATTCGATGCCTTCAAAGTCGCTGCGTTGCAGCATCATAGCATTGAAAAAATCAGCCACGTTACCGAGGTTCCCGGCAGGCAAATCTACTGGGATGCCGGTGGAATTCGCAAGGAAGGAGAAGACGCCGGCAGCAGCAAAAACTATCAAATTGTTGGGGTGGATGATGCCTTTATCAACGCTTTCGATCTGAAACTGGTTGCTGGCAGAAGCTTTTCGAAGCAACACCCTTCCGATAAGGCAGCGTTGATCCTCAACGAAACAGCGGTAAAATGGATGGGCTTCGAAAACGCGGAAAGCGCTATCGGCGAACGAGTTAATTACTGGGGCGAAATCTTTACTATTGTTGGAGTGCTGCGCGACTATCACCAGCAATCATTGAAGGCCCCTTTCGAGCCGCATATTTATCGTTATATGCCGACCGGGCGGGATATTCGCGGGCAGTTTGCCATCAAGCTGCGCGGGAAAGATCTTAAACCGGCGGTAGAAATGGTAAAAAAACAATATGACCGGTTTTTTCCCGGAAATCCCTATGAGTATTTCTTCCTCGATGAATATTACAATCAACAATATCAAGCGGATCGTCTCTTTGGGGAAGTGTTCGCATTGTTCTCTGCTCTGGCGATCATCATTACATCCCTGGGGATTTTTGGTTTATCATCTTTCAGCGCCGCTCAACGCACCCGGGAGATTAGCATTCGCAAGGTGCTGGGTGCCAGCGTGTCGCGGATTCTCCTTTTGCTCACACGGGATTTTCTCATCATGCTGGCAATCTCTTTTTTTATTGCAGCCCCATTATTATTCCTGGGATTGAATTACTGGCTGGATGGATATGCAAATCGTATGGAATTGAACAGCTCGCTTTTCATGATTCCGCTGGTGACTGTTGGCGGAATTACTTTGTTAACGGTGAGCTACCAGACCATAAAATCGGCCACTATAAACCCGGTAGATGCATTGAAATATGAGTAGTTGATTGGGTGATCGAGAGATTGGTGATTTGGCGATTGACAAATATAAAATCGCCAAATCACCAATCTCTAAATGCACCAAATCACTAACCCATATAAAAAGAATAGGGGTTTATTATGTTTCAACATAACCTAAAAATCGCTTTTAGAAATTTGCTGAAAAATAAGGGCTACTCCTTCATTAACATTACCGGGCTGGCGGTGGGATTGACCTGCTTTATCCTGGTAATACTTTACGTTCGGTATGAGTTTAGTTATGAATCTCATCATAAAAATGCTGAGAATATTTACCGCGTAAATGTCATCCATCATCACCCTAAAGGCGAATATAAAATAAGCAGTTCTATGGTCCCGTTAGGAAAAACCCTGGCGGAAAAACTACCGGAGATAAAAGATTTTACACGGATAGAAAATGCCGGTAAAACACTGGTTACTTACCGTGATAAAAAATTTATTGAAAATAATATGTGCTTTGCGGACCAGGGAATATTTCACCTTTTTTCCGTTCCGCCGCTTAGCGGCAAAATGGAATCCGCATTAATGGAGAAATATTCCGTGGTAATGACTGAATCCATGGCAGAAAAATATTTCGGCCAAGAGGACCCGCTTGGCAAAACCCTTCTGCTTGATAATGAAGATGCTTATACCGTAACTGCTGTTATTAAAGATTTTCCTGAAAACACAAATCTTAGCCCTGAATTTTTGATCTCTTTCAATACTTTAAATGACATTGCCGGTGAAGATTTTATGAATAACTGGGTGACAAACCGTCTTTTGACCTATGTACTCTTACCGGACAATCGAAAAATTTCTGCTTTAGAGAAAAAAATAAATGAAGTAACGGAAGCCCATAGTTCAACAGAAGTTAAGCGCACGCTTGAATTGGAGCAATTCAGCCGGATTCATCTCTACTCAGAGGTTTCATCCTCCCAAAATATTCAGTATATCTACATCTTTTTGAACATCGGCATTCTTATCTTGGTCATTGCCTCAATCAATTTTATGAATCTCTCTACCGCGCGTTCTGCCCGGCGGGCAAACGAAGTCGGACTGCGCAAAGTTGTCGGCGCAAATCGCTGGCAATTGATTAAACAATTTTTAGGGGAGAGTATTCTGACATCCTTTGTCGCGTTTATATTTTCATTGGTGCTCGTCAATATTGCTTTACCTCTTTTTAAAAATTTGACGGATCAGAAGCTGTTTTTTCCCGCCCCGGGTGAATGGCATTTTTATGGGATGTTATTCGCCATAACCCTGGCAGTTG
>CAXHHS010001121.1:0-2412 GCA_964015645.1 uncultured bacterium | reverse complement strand
TGCGGCCAGCGCCACCGGTGGCGTTACCATGGACATCATAGCGAAATAGAAAATAAAAAAATGCGCAGCCAGGGGAATTAAACCGAAATCGCCCAACACCGGGCCGACCAGCGTTGCCATCAATAAATAGCTGACGGCGGATGGTAATCCCATTCCCAAAATAATGGTTGAGATCATCAGCAGAAAAAGCGCCAGCAACAAATTGTTTTGAGCCAGCGGCAGCAGCACACCGGGCAGTTTGGCGCCAATGCCGGTCAATGTCACCACGCCGATAATAACACCAACGCAGGACGCCGCTGCAATCAGGGCGATACCGCCATGCGCTGCTTTTTCCATCGCACGAATAACATCGCGCAAGCCGATCCGGGTTTCTTTGTTAAATATCGCTACAATCAAAATGGTTGCCAGGCTGATGCTGACAGCGCGAAACGGGGTGTATCCCAATACCAAAAAGAAAATTAGAACGATAAATGCTGCCAGAAACACCAAACCCTGTGCCCGCGAAGTAGGCTCAATTTTGGATTCGTTTTGCGATGCGTTGGATTCGCTGAGCAAATTCGCGCGAAAATGCACGATTAGCAACAGCGTCAGGTAATAGAGAATTGCCGGAATAATAGCGGCTTTGATGATTTCCAGGTAAGTAACGGCCGGCTCAACGATTTCCAGCATCATATAAGCACCGGCGCCCATAATCGGCGGAACTAGCGCCCCGCCGGAACTTGCTGCCGCTTCGATGCCGCCGGCGGTCTCCGGTTCAAACCCGGCGCTGCGCATCATGGGGATGGTGAAGGTGCCGGTGGTGGCGGTATTGGCAACCGCGCTGCCAGACAGCGATCCCATCATCCCGCTGCTAAGTACGGCAACTTTGGCCGGGCCGCCGGCACTGTTGCGAAAGAGATTTCGCGCAAAATTGATGATGTAATCCGTCGCCCCGGTTCGTTCCAACAACGTGCCAAACAGCACGAACAAAAACACATATGTGAACATCACTTTTAATGCGATGCCAAAAACGCCCTGGCTGTGAAGAAACGTCTGGCTAACAATCCGTTCCCAGGGATACCCGCGATGAGGAAACAGCCAATCCGGCATTGCCGGGCCAAAGGCGGCATAGAGCAAAAACGCCAGCGACAGCAGCGGCAGCGTTAAACCGACGGTGCGGCGAGTGGCTTCCAAAACCAGCAGCAAGCCCAGCAGCCCAATAATATAGTCGATCAATTGCTCCATTCCTGCCCGGTTACCCAGGGGCTGATTATCGATCCAGAATGCCCGAAATAATGGCTCGGATTGGATGAGAACGTAGCCGAAGGCGATAAGCGTAATGAGAATAAGAATATAATCTATAATACGTGTAGCGTGTAGCGTGTAGCGTGTAGCGTGTTCTTCGACAGGCTCAGGATTTGTAGTGTTTGGCTGGGATTGGTTTGAGCGTTTTGGGAAAAGCGGGTGTTTGAGAAATACCAGGATCAGGCCCAACATGGCAAAAATAGCCAATTGCCCCTGGGGAGAAAGAAAGGGATAATTCACTTCAGCCAGAATAAAGAGGCTGAGGAAAACCGCAATGATTTTGAAAATGGTTTGAGACATAGTTAATAAGGGTGAAGGAAAAAGGATGAAGGATAAAAAGTTGAAAGTTTGAAGTGAGCTAAAGTTATAAGTTTAAAAATTCAGACATAATTTGCCATTTGCTATCTTTTTTAACTTTAGCTCACTTTTAACTTTCAAATTTATGATTTATGCTTTCTTTTTTCCATCATACAATTCACCCTTTATTCTTAGAATTATTTAGGCCAAATATCGATTTCTTTGTAATAGCGTATTGCGCCGGGATGGAAGGGCGTTCCAATATTGCGAATAATGTTTTTGGGATTGATTGCCTTTCCGGCAGGATGTTTTTTGACGACATCTCCACGATGCTCGTAAAGAACTTTGGTAAATTGATAAACGGTTTCCTCATCGACAGTTGCAGCGGTAACCAGGTGCATGGAGCCGACATTCAAACCTTGAAAATCCGTTTCCTGCCCGCGATAGGTTCCGGCGGGGATGGTGGCAGGATGGAAAAAGGGGTAGCCGGAAACCAGGGTTTGTTTTGCCATTTCATCAAACGGAATAAAGTAGATGTCTTGCGAAGCGCAAGCCTGGGTGATTGAAGCGGTAGGAACTGCGCCGCCTAAAAATGCTGCATCTGCGGAGCCGTCTGCCAGCATATCCACTGCCCCGGCCTGGGTGTTGTTGAGCGGTGTAAAATCATCGTAAGTAACGCCGTGGGCTTTTAAAATCGGTTGCAGAAAATATTCGAAGCCTGCCCCGGCTGGGCCAACGACAACGCGTTGTCCCTTGAGGTCGGAAAGCTGTTTGATGCCGGAAGATGCCGGGGTAATAAACAGCGCGACATTTGGTGCCAGGGTCATCACG
>CAXHHS010001120.1:0-2421 GCA_964015645.1 uncultured bacterium | reverse complement strand
GGTGAAAAGCGCGAAAAAATCCTTTAACATAATTAATAAAAAATATCAAGAGGGCATTGCTGCACAAATCGAATTTCTTGACGCGCGAAATACCCTAACGCGGTCGGAAGCAAACCTAATCGTCAGCCGCTATGAATACCAAATTCGGCTGGCAGAATTTGAGCGAACCGGCGCGCTTTACCCGGTTGAGAAATTAAAAGTGAACTAAAGTTTGAAGTGAACTAAAGTGAGCTAAAGTTAAAAGTGGCAATTTGCATTTTGCAACAAACAATGGGCAACGAACAACTGACAACAAACAAATAAACCAAGAGGAGAAAACCATGACAATTAAAAGTTTGTTTTTTCTCACCTTAACAACCCTATTTAGTGTTATCTGGATTGGCTGCAATTCGAATGCAGAAGAATTACCCATCGAGAAGAAAACGCCGGTGAGAACCGCAGAAGTTACAACGGCCAGAATGTCGTTCCCGGTACACACCAGTGGAATGCTGGCGTCGAAGGCAGAGGCGAAGCTATCATTTAAAATCGGCGGCATCATCGAGCGAATTTACGTGGATGAAGGCGCAACCGTTCGCGCTGGCCAGCTATTGGCAACCTTAAATCTAGCTGAAATAAACGCCCAGGTAAACCAGGCACGCAGTGCATTTCAAAATGCTGAGCGCGATATGGAGCGCATAGACCGGCTGTATGCCGACAGCGTGGTAACGCTGGAGCAAAAACAGGATGTAGAAACCGCCCTGGAGGTCGCTCGCGCAAACCTGGAAATCGCGGAATTCAACCTGGATTATTCTAAAATCTATGCCCCCACCAGCGGTAAAACTTTAAAGCGGTTTGCAGAAACCAATGAACTGGTGAATGCCGGTATGCCAATTTTTACCTTCGGTTCTGCGGGTCAGGATTGGATTGTTCGCGCCGGTGTAACGGATCGTGATATTGTGCAGTTGCAGTTAAACGATACCGCTTACGTGTTTTTTGACGCTTACCCCGGTAAACGATTTGCTGCCCATATCACAGAAATGGCAGAAGCAGTTGATCCCCGCAGCGGGACAGTTGAAGTCGAGCTAACTGTCCAGCCTGCCGGTAAAAAGCTGATTTCCGGGTTTATAGCTCGGGTAGAAATTTTCCCCTCCCAACGCAATTTGTTCGCCAT
Source organism: uncultured bacterium (assembly GCA_964015645.1). Lineage (GTDB taxonomy): Bacteria > Calditrichota > Calditrichia > RBG-13-44-9 > J075 > CAXHHS01. Next base: position 1,271 of record CAXHHS010001120.1, on the reverse strand, counting down.
TATTCCCATTGATGCCCTTGTTGAAGGCGATGGTTACAAGGGATTTGTTTACGCCCCAATCAACAATCAGAAAAGTGTCAAAAAAATTCCCGTTACAATTGCGCAAATATTGGATGAAGGCATTGCCGTAAGCGAAGGGTTGGAAAACATAAAAACCATTATTACCGATGGCGCGCCGTATTTGTCGGATGGCGATGCAGTCAAAATATATTAATGGAGGCATAAAAATGGAAAAATCAATTTCATTCAATGGTAATACGTGTTGTCACCCTGGAAAGGAAGCGTTTGATGCGAGAATTTCACAGAACAAGATTGGAGCTGTTTATAACAGAATAGCAAAAATTTATGATGTCTGGAGCAGGTTAACGGAATCTCGCGCAATCGGCAGGGCTATCGAACTTGCAGACATTAAAGATAGCCAGCATGTTTTAGAAGTTGCCGTGGGAACAGGCGTAGCGTTCTATGAAATCGTAAAGAGAAATCCAAACGGCACAAATACCGGCATTGACTTATCGCCCGGGATGCTTGAAAAAGCGAAGAAACGACTAAGTAAACTTTCGGAAACAAATTATTCTTTGAGCGAACGTTCGGCCTTCAATTTAAACGTTGCAGACGAATCGATTGATGTGTTGGTGAATAACTATATGTTTGATCTCATCCCTTATAAAGACATGGATGATATTATTCTTGAGTTCAGAAGGGTATTAAAAGAGAACGGAAAGCTCATCTTGGTAAATATGACAGAAGGCGAACGGTTTGGAAGCAAATTATATGATCGCATTTACAATATTTCCCCGAAAACAATGGGTGGATGCCGCGGCGTTAAATTAACGGAAAGATTGCAACAGCAAGGATTTAAGGTTGAAATAAGAGAATATTACCAGCAAATGTTATTTCCGTCTGAGGTCATACTTGCTTATAAATCTAAAGCGTGATCGAATATTAAGAAATAGGACTCAAATAAAAGCCACTTTGCAATGAGGCCAGTTGCAGGTCACCCTGAGCGAAGTCGAAGGGTGGGATTTACATCAGGAGCGGCTTCGACTCCGCTCAGCCTGACAGTGGCAATCACAAAAGGGTCAAATATTCTAAAACACTTACTTAAGTATCCAGTATCAAGCTAAAACCAATATTATTTGAAGCCAAAAATTGAGAACCAAAATGAAACTACCTAAACTCGCCATCGAAAATTACCAGTTTACCATAATCGTGATTATCCTTTTGGTATTATCCGGTGTGGTGTCATTTTTGAGCATGCCGCGTACGGAGGA
>CAXHHS010001119.1:0-2421 GCA_964015645.1 uncultured bacterium | reverse complement strand
ACACCAAGAAGCTCGTCGGCAGCGTCAGATGTGTATAAGAGACAGTTGCCAACCTCTGTTTGGAGTCCGGCAAACTGTATATCGTTGGCGATGTACCATCAAAATAAGCCGGATCTTCCGAGATTGGCTCTCCGGAGAGATAGGCAACTATTTTTCCCTCGACATCAACTGACTGGTAATCATTATAATCATACTCCGGGGCAATAATACCATATCCAACAAATACAACCGGCACCGGCCGGGGAACATAGGTTTGCGCACCGGATTTAAACAGTAAATAATCGTTTCCTAACTCCAAATCTAACAATAAGTTACCTTTACTGTAAATCCGGAACTGAGATTCAGGTAGTGGAGTATTTCCATGCATCAAAATTGGTTGATGGAACCGTTCTCCATCAGCTCCCGGTTTTACACCCATCCGGCTCAATTCATTCTTGATATAACTCGCAGCGGTTTTGCCTCCAGTGGAGCCGGTAGCACGGCCTTCTAATAAATCGCTTCCTAAAAACCGGGTATGCTTTTCAATTGAAGCAGCCGATATGCTCTCTAATGCCCGGGAAAAAGCCTCGTCTTCCTGGGCAAAGGAAAAACAACTTACAGCAAGCAATAAAAATGGTAAGAGTTTCTTTTCCATATTCCTTATCAATATAGCTTTTCACAGTTTTTCCTCAAAGCATTTATAACAAAGCAATGATTAGTCTCTATTGTTAGATTGAAAATTGCATCTAAAAATATCAGGAGGAGCACAAAATTCATTTTGCACTCTAAAGTAGAGTTTACTTTTACTAAAATCGCAACGTTTTTTTGCGATTTTAGATTTTATGACAAAAGTCACAATTCACTTAAATGCAATTTTGCTGTAACAAAACTGTAGTACAAATTCGGTAAAATGGCAACGCCTGTAATAACATAGTGAAACAGGTGACAAAGTACAACTAAAACCATTGGAGGATGGTCTATGAAATTTTGTGTGTGGAATCTTATTCTGGTTGTTGGATTAATGTTTGGAGGAATGAATACGTTTGCACAGGAGAATGTAAGGGCTAAAAATGCCAGTAATTGGGAGTTATCCGGCAGGGTGCAGCTTCAGTATCTGAATAATACGGATACGGAGTCGGATGCCTCCAGAACCACGAATGGATTTCGCATTCGCCGGGGCCGGCTGCAAACCAAAGCGAATTTGAATTCTTTCGTTTCTGCTAAATTCCAGATCGAAGTTCGCGATAACAGCCCGCGGCTGAAAGATGCCGAAGCAAAGATAAAACTCTTTAAAAGCGCTTACGTGAAATTCGGGCAATTCAAAGTTCCGGTTTGGCGGGAAGAATTCATGCGTTCTTCCGGGAAATTACTCCTTGTAGAAAGAAGTGAAGCGGCAGAATTCCTGGCAGATAATCTGCTCTCCGCTCGCCACGTTGGTTTGGAATTCGGCAGCAAAGTCGGCGATAAAGTACATTTCGCGGTAAACTTTTCCAATGGCGCTGGCGAGGGAATTCGCGAAGATGCCGGCCGCAGCAAAAGTGATGCTGTCAATAATGGCAAGATGCTCGTCGGTCGCGTAGATGTGGATGCTACCAAAAACGTTAAAATTGGCATATCCGGTGCTGCAAACAATCTCGGCAACGAAATTGGTGATGCGGATAATACCGGGGCAGTTACTGTCATTGCGCCGGACTTTGGGGTTTATTTGGACTCCGGCTTCGACATCGAAGGTGGTATCGCTTTTGGCAACGTTAGTAAAGACTTGTTAGGGGTAGAAGATGCTCATGACCGAGGATTTACCGTATTTGATGTTACCGGGCGCTGGAAAAAGAAGCTGGATAAAAAATCCGAAAACCTCGGCGGCCTGGATGCTTTTGAGTTAGCTGCCGGATTTGGCAGGGTTGACCCGGATACGGACGTTGATAATGATGAAGAAAGTTTTTTCCGGTTTGGCCCGGCGGTTTACTTCGGATCAAAAACACGCCTTCAATTAAACGGCGAAATTGAGATGCCCAGCGCCGATGGTGCAGATTCCGTATTTAAAATCCGCTCTCAATTAACGGTCAATCTCTAAAAAATATAATGTTAAAAACTTTGCTTACTAAACACACGAAATTCACGAAAACATTTTTAAAAAAGATAACATTCGTGCCTTTTAGTGTATTTAGTGGGCTGCAAAAAAAGAGGTCTATATCATGAAAAAAAGATCATTAAAAAAATGCCTGGTTTGTTTAACGGTTTTGGTTTTTGCAATGCAAATTGCTTTTGCCCAAACCATTGAAATCGATAAGCGAATCCCAAAATATCAAAAAGTTAGCGGAATTAGCGGCAATGCCAATAGCATCGGATCCGATACGATGAATAACCTGATGACCCTGTGGCTGGAGGGATTTCGTAAATATTATCCGCTGGTGAATGTTCAAATTGAAGGAAAAGGTTCAT
>CAXHHS010001118.1:0-2422 GCA_964015645.1 uncultured bacterium | reverse complement strand
GGCAGCGTCAGATGTGTATAAGAGACAGCTATCAATTTATCGCGCACTCCGCAAACTCATTCGGTGAAAAATTTAATGATGCGTTCGATTACGCGGATGCTGCGGGGTATCAGCAAATCGCAATTATCGGCAACGATTGCCTGGATTTAACGCCGGAACTTCTCTGCGCTTCATTTGATAATCTTGCCAATAGCGATGCTGTTTTAGGCCCTGCAGGAGATGGCGGGTTTTATTTGCTGGCGCTAAATGACTATTCCCCGGCGCTGTTTGAAAATATCTGCTGGTGCAGCGGCTCCGTATTTCAACAGCTTTGTCAAAATATAAAGCAACGCCAAAAAACACTCGCACTGCTTCCAATGCTGAGCGATATTGATAGCCGCAGCGACCTCAACCATTGGCTGTGTAATCAAAAGAAAAAACCTGACGCTGCCCTAGCTTACCAGGTTCTGGTAAACTTGCTCGGTGTTTTATTAATACCTTATTTTTACTGTCAGCCCTTTCTGATCAAAACACATTTCAAAAAGCAACGCTGGCAAAAACCACCTCCCGCCTTTCTGCTATAATCCTTACTTGAACCCGGCTGCATTTATTTTCATCAAGCACTATTTTGTATCCAAAATTCTGCTTAATGATCTCGCGTGTACAGCGCTCTCTAACAGGAGTGCCACGCAAGTGGTGGCTTACGCTACAAAATTCATTTTGCAACAACGTGCTTTCTTACAAAATGAATTTTGCACTCCTGTTTTAAGCCTTGCGATCTACAGAGATAAAGCAGCCGTTACAAACATTATTGGCAAAATAATTACAATATATTCTGCCATAAAAATACTAAGGAGATGTTGATGATACCGGGAGCAGATAAAAAATCAATCATCATAATCGGCGCCGGGCCAATCGGGATAGAAGCGGCGGTATATGCTAAAAATTGCGGCTACCGGGTTCGCATTCTGGAAAAGCAATCCGTTGGCGGCAATATTCGCCAATGGCAGCATGTGCGGCTGTTTTCTCCTTTCAAATTAAATTATTCACCGCTGGGAAAATCGCTGTTGGAAACGCAAGGCCACCAATTGCCAAATGGCGGGGACTATTTGACCGGTGCGGATTATTTGAATTCCTATCTAAAGCCGCTGGCTGATAGCGCGTTAGCGGGGTGCGTTACTCTGGATTGTGAAGTTCTTGCCATCAGTCGCCAGGGAATATTGAAGGGAGATCACATCGGCAACGGGAAGCGAAAAGCGTACCAATTTAGAATTTTAACCCGCAGCAGCACTGGCAAAGAAGCCTTCTATACTGCCGATGTCGTGATCGATGCCTCCGGCAGTTACGGCAACCACAATTGGCTGGGCGATGGCGGGATTCCGGCAATTGGGGAATTGACCAATCGCAATCGTATCCAATACGGGTTGGAAGATATTGCCGGTAATGAGAAGGAAAAGTATGCTGGGAAAACCACATTAGTTATCGGCAGTGGGCATAGCGCAGCAACATCTGTTACCGGGTTAAAACAGCTCATGGCAGAAAACCCCGCTACAAAGCTCATTTGGATAACTCGCGGGAATAATACCTTGCCGTTAAATACCATTCCGGGCGATGTGCTGGCCGAACGCGAGCGTATCGTGCAAGAGGCTAACGATATCGTGTCAAATCCGAATACCCGCTGGATTCAAAACGCCACAATCCAGACAATCGAATTTGATGAATCCGCGAAGCAATTTCGCGTCGAAATCGAAACGCCCGATGGCAGTGGTTTCCTTGTGGTAGATAATATCATCGCCAACGTTGGTTATTCTCCGGATAACAGCATTTATCGTGAATTACAAGTTCACGAATGTTACGCCTCACGCGGCCCCATGAAACTGGCTGCCGCTTTGCTCAGCGAAAACGCTTCCGCCGACTGCCTGACACAAACGAGCAAAGGGCCGGATGTCTTAAAAAACCCCGAGCCGGATTTTTATATCATCGGAATGAAAAGTTATGGGAAAAATTCCAACTTCTTGCTGAAAATCGGCTACGAGCAAATCCGCGATGTTTTTAAACTAATTTCCAACAGCGAGGAACTGAATTTATACAGCCAATCGGCGGAGGCTGAACCTGTGGCAACTTGATTTTTTTAACTATTAATTTCAGGGATTACACGAATAATTAGGATTGTAAAATGGAAACAACATTTGATGAAATAACCCGCGTCGAACTCGATTATCCCGATTTACACCTCGATTCGCTGGATAACCTGTGGTTTCAGGTAAGCGGAACGTTGTGCAATATTGCCTGCAATCACTGCTTTATCAGTTGCAGCCCGGTGAATCACAGTTTTGAGTTTATGTCATTAGAGCAGGTCAAAACTTATCTCGAGGAATCGGTAGAATTCGGTGTAAAAGAATACTACTTCACCGGCGGCGAGCCGTTTATGAATAAACAAATT
>CAXHHS010001117.1:0-2422 GCA_964015645.1 uncultured bacterium | reverse complement strand
GCCGCCAGGATGCCTGCCCTGCGTACGCTACCGAAACACCGCTTGCCCCCAAAAAATTAAATGATGAGATGCGTGAACATCTCTTCGAAAAAACCCCCTGGATTCTTAAAATGGCGGCGCAAAGTAATGGCGATGCAGCAGAATACGATGGTCCGGCATTTGTCGGAGAAGTGATTCACGACGATACGATTTGGTCTTGCACTACCTGCAAAGCCTGTGAGGAAGCCTGCCCGCTGTTCATCGATTTTATCGACCGTTTTGTTGAGATGCGCCGCCACCTGGTTTTGGAAGAAAGCCGTTTTCCGGCAGAGTTAACCAATATTTTCAAAAACTTGGAGAACAGCGGTAATCCCTGGGGCGTTGCCCTGGATGATCGCGAAAAATGGACCGAGGGCCTTGATGTGCCCAAGATCAGTGATGCCGAAGGTGAAGTGGAATATTTGATTTTTGTGGGCTGTGCCGGCGCATTTGATCAGCGCAGCCAAAAAACCTTGCAATCGCTGGTTAAAATTTTGAACTCTGCCGGGGTGAATTACGCCATTTTAGGCAAAGAAGAAACTTGCACCGGTGATCCCGCCCGTCGTGTGGGCAACGAATACCTGTATCAAATGATGGCGATGCAAAATGTGGAAACGTTGAACGAGAAGAGCTTCAAAAAAGTGATTACAAGCTGCCCGCACTGTTACAATACGATTCGAAATGAATACCGGCAGTTGGGCGGGGAATATGAAGTGGTTCATCATACTGAAGTAATTGATGGCCTGATTAAATCCGGCAAAATCCAACTGAAGAATTCGCTGAATCAAACGATTTCTTATCACGATTCCTGCTACCTGGGTCGCCATAATGACATTTACGACGCACCGCGAGAAGTTCTCTCGGCTATTCCCGGTGTAAAATTGGAAGAGATGCCGCGCTCTCGCAATAAAGGTTTTTGCTGCGGCGCCGGTGGCGGCAGAATGTGGCTGGATGAAGCCAAACCACGCGTTAATCAAAACCGTGTGGATGAGGCTGCGGAAAAAACCAATGCCGGATTAATCGGTACTGCCTGCCCATTTTGCTCAATTATGATCGACGATGGCATCAATGAAACCGGGCGGCAAGAATCACTTGTAACTAAAGATGTAGCCCAGTTAGTGGCAGAGGCAATGGAAGGATAAAAAGTGCCAGAGTATTAATGTGCTCAAGTATTCCGGTAAAAGAATACCAGAACACTTGAGCACCGGAACACATGAATATTTACAACGCATTCAACTCTTTCAAATGTCCTTCAATGCTTTCCCTTAATGTTTCCCGAAAATTGTCATTGATGGTTTCATCAGCATCCAGTTTTTCGTAGGCTATTTTATAATACTTGGCTGCCTCTTCGTTGTTGCCCATTAGCAAATTGCATTCGGCATAGCTATCGTAACAATTAGCAACTTCCGGAAATAGCTGGATATTTAAGCGAAATATTTTAATTGCGTTGTCGTAATCTTCGTTCGCAATAAAATTGTAGCCGGCAACGTTTAAGACATTAGCGTTGTTATTGATATACTCAGCTTGTAGCGAGTCGATGTTTGCTACAACGTAATCCGCGCCATTTTCTTCGATAAGACGGTTAAATTCGAGATTCCTGTATTGGTTTTGAATAAAGTTGTTGCCCGGGTATTCCTGGGCTAAATTCCGAAGTACATCATAAGCTTGTTCCGCATCTGGCTCGAAAAAACGGTGCATCATCGCGCTTACAAAACGAGCTTCCGTTTTGTGTAAATCGCCTTTTTCTGCCGCCATTGCTATATTTTTCAATCCCTTTTCTCTATCGCCGGACATGCCAACAAACCAGGCAAGGGTGCCTCGCCATCCATCAACCCTGGTTGCGGTAAAATATTCCAAGATGCCGGGTTCCAGGTAGGCATCATAAAAACTCGGATCTTCTTCAACCACTTCTTCCAGGTAATTCCGGCCTTTTCGCGCAGCAAAATACGCTTCCCAATAATCTTGCTGAAAGATATAGGAGCGGCTTATGTAGCTATGTACCTGGCCTTTGTAAAATTTGATTTCTGTGGTTTCCTCCATTTCATTCGCGACATCAAGCGCTTTTTGGCCGTGTTCAACCACTTTAAGCTCCAGGGAATCCCGATCCATATTGTTGGGAGCAAAATAGCGAGCATATAAATCGGAATATGTTCGCAAATAGTAATACTTGGGATTTTGGGGGTTCGCTTTTATCTGCTCTTCAATTAATGATGTTGCAGTTGCATATTCCCCGTTAAAAAGATGCTGAACGATCTTATGGTCCAGCTCACTAAATCTCGACCCGTTTGCAAATACAACGGTCGAAATAAATAAAATTAACAATACCAGTAAAGCCTTCATGATACCTCCTATGGGTTAAGTGAATTTCAAAAACCAGGGTATTTACTAACCGGAGGACGAATTT
>CAXHHS010001116.1:0-2428 GCA_964015645.1 uncultured bacterium | reverse complement strand
TGATTCAAAATGTCTCATTGCAAGCGGAGTATGCGGAACTGGATAAAGGACGTTCGTTAGGGTTGTTCGGTAAAGATGGAAATCCCTGGGCGTTTGTCGCCAATGCCTATCTCCAATACAACAGCTTTAACCTGATGGCGCTGTATCGCAATTATCAATTGGAGTTTGATAATCCCTACCAGCGGTCTTTTTCCAACTACCGGCGCTTTAAGCGCACGATTTACGAAGATTTCTTTAATTTACGAAGTGACTTTTATTTCCAGCTTTATTCCAACAATCCCCAACCGCAAAACGAGCGGGGGTTTTACATCAATACGCGCTATCAAATGAGTCGCAAGCTGACATTGACGGCAGAGTATGATAACTGGAAACGCAATGCCGATAACGTAACCCAATATCGCTTGCGCGGCACACTGCAATACCGCCCGGTATTCCCGATTATTTTTGATTTACGCCAAAAATACCAGGGCCGTTCGCCGCTGAACGACCGTTCGCTGGAGTTTTTCGACAACCTGGAATTTCGTGCTCGAATCCGCTTTCGCCTGTCGCGATTTAACGAGTTGAGTTTGCTCTATCTCAATTCGAAAGTGAATTTTCATCCCCGCCCGCGGCTGTCTTTCCCCACGGAACCGGCGACCGAAACTGAGAATTTACCGGAAAACAATTTCGCCGGAACTGCCACGCTGCCGGGCAGTGCATTGGGCGCTTTTTACACGCACAATTTTAATGAATGGCTAAAAATTCGCGGTTACTTTGGTTATTATAAAGGATTTTTCTGGACGTTTGAAGATACCCAGTTTTTCGTCGTCGAGAGCCAGCGCGGGGCTACACGGATGTGGTTTTCGATTTATTCGCGCATCAGCAACCGGGTTAGCGTGCGTTTGAAATATACCCGCGATCATCAATACCCGATTACGTTTTTGGAAGCGCGAAATTCGCAGAATGAACCCATCGGCGACACCAACGATAGCCAGCAATTTACCGGAAGCCTGGTGCAGCCGGCAGACGAGTTTTATTATATGGAGCTTAATTGGCATTTTTGAAATTTGATGGCTAAATGGCTGGATGGCTAAATGGCTCGGAGAATAGTCAAATTTTACTTCGGCCATAAAACTATCCAACCATTCAGCCATCCAACCATTCACCGAGGTTTTTATGCGGCAATATCTTTTACTAACTTGCTTTTTAATATTTACTTACGGCACAATAAACGCTCAAAATTTGATTTCGTTTCCCGTCGGCGAATACTGGCTGTTTCCGGATGCCCGGACGCTGGGGTTGGCGGGCAGCGGGTCGGTTTCTAATTCGTCGTTGGGAGCGCTGCTGCTAAATCCGGCAGCGATGGCCCTGGGTGAATCGGGATTGGATTTAACGGTTTCCTCACGGACGCGCAGTTTGGAAGAGCGGCGGTCGTTTCGGCTCTTTAATCGCTTTGATGATATTAATGCCTTGAATACCTACGTCGTTAACAGCAATCTTTTTTGGGCCTTCCAGGGCGGCGCGCAATATAGTTTTGCAAATCAACCAATTCCTTACTTGAAATCCGTTGCAGTCGGCGTGTTTAACGAAGTGGATCAGGAATACAGCTACATCGAAGAGGTGCGGGAAAACGTTTTTCCCGACGATCCGCTGGCATTTAACGCTATTCAATTTAGCGGTAAATTGACCCGGATTTCCGGCGGCGCAGCGTTCGGGGTTCAAAAGCTGAATTTGGGGTTCCAGGTTGGCGTATTGACCGGGGATTTGGAGCAACAATCGTCGATCACCTTTGTTGATGGGAAAGGTGAGAACACCTCCCAAAACACCCAACGCTCCAAAAGCAACACCCCGATCTTAGCCACCGTTGGAGCTATTTACAATGTGACGCCCTATTTTGATATCGGCGGCCACTTTCGTTTTCCCTACACTATCGACTACTCGGTGGCCAGGCTCCCGGATAATATCGGGCCGGTTTCGGAGTCGATCAAGTATCCCGGTCAGTTAACGGTCGGTTTCCAGTATCGCGGGCAGCAGGCGCTAAAGGCGAAATTGAATGTCGATTTTACCTATGAATGGTGGTCGAATACCGAAGTGAGTTTGTTCGCAAGCGACCTTGTTTCCGGCAACGCCGCCGCGACGCGGTTGGAAGATGCCATCCAGGTAAAAGCGGGCATCGAGCACATCTTTTTTGACGAGGTTCCGTTTCAGGCCGGTATTCAGTATCGCACGCTGTTCCGGGAACGCTCCGATACCCGCTTGATGTTTTCCGCCGGCACCGGTTTTCGCGGCAAAGGCTGGGAAATTGGTGCTGCCGGTGGCATCAGCAAAAACAACTATTTTTTCCCGGATTTATTTGACGATAGCATCTTCGGCGGCGACCGCAGCGATAATGCCATCGATGATGTGCAGGAGATTTATGTGTTTGGGATGTTGACGGTGAAGGTGGGGG
>CAXHHS010001115.1:0-2428 GCA_964015645.1 uncultured bacterium | reverse complement strand
CAAGAAGCTCGTCGGCAGCGTCAGATGTGTATAAGAGACAGGTTCTATATTCCAACAAATTTTCGATCCGATTTTAAAATTTAAAACCGCGAGGAAATAAAATGCTTCGATGGTGTTTGATTTTCGCCTTATTTTCATTCTCTTATAATGCATTTTCCCAGGAAGATTCAGCAGCGAAGAAAGTACCGGCAATTGTAAGCCAGGATTCCGTTATAAACCGGGACTCCACAAAAACGGAAAATACAGTAGAAAGTAAACCGGTTGAAAAGAGGGCTAATGAAACCCAAAACAGTCATTCGCAAAACCAACCATTTGGTATTGATTGGCGGTTAATTACCGCCCTTGTGGGGCTTGCCACCTTATTGTTTACGATTTACAAATACCGGAAGCAAGTAGAAAGAAATCGCGAACTGGAAAAAATACGGCTGGAAGAACAAGAAAAATTTGAAAGAAAACATAAGGCCCAGCGCCTGGAAATGGAAAAACAATTGGCGCAAATCCGAACGGAAGCCCAGCATAAAACCCACCGGAAACTCCAAACAACGGATTCATCGCAAAAGTCCCAATCTCTGGAAGAACATTACCGTGCGACACTGCTGCGAAAGCTCGGCACCATTCAAATGCTTGGTTCCGATGAAATTCAGCCGGTAGCAGTCGATTTAACGGAAACCTTCGTCTCGCTGCGCATTTCCACCGCCTGGCGTACGGAAACCCGTTTTCAAAAATTCGCGAAAGCGAACGCTGCTAAAGAACCAGTGGAAGCCGCCGAAATAGCCCCGGAAAGAGAGCATGATTTTATCCCGGAACAGGTAATGGAACTGGCCAACCGGCGCCAGCAATTGCTGTTGATTATCGGCGATCCCGGCTCGGGAAAATCTACCCTGCTGCAATTTTACGCCGTAAAATGCTTGCAGCAAGATTCCGTCTATTCCCAACTGGGATTTAAAAAACCGGTTTTGCCAATCTTTTTTCCGTTGCGAGAATTAGAACCGCGTGAAGCATACCCGGATTCTTTGCCCAACAATTTAGCGCGCTGGGCTGAAAAGCACGGCTTGCCAATTAAAGCAAAACAGTTTGAAAATTGGCTGCAAAGCAAACCAACCCTGGTATTGTTAGACGGCCTGGATGAAGTCAGTGATCTTAAACAGCGCCGGCGAGTGTGCGAATGGATTGACAACACCTGCGCCGGGCTATCCAATGCCCGGGTGGTTGTCACTTCCCGCTGGACCGGTTATCGTAAAATCGATAACATCGAACTGAAAAGCGATTTGCTGCGCGCGGATATCCGGGATTTTTCTCCTCAACAGCAGGAAGTCTTTTTAAAACAATGGTTTAAGGCAGCATTTTTACGGGAAATTCCTCCCGCTGGTACAGTGGATGAAACCTGGAAAAACAGCCAAATCGCCATTGCCGAAAACCGCGTGGGGCAAATTATCGCCTACCTCCGCCAGCCGGGAAACAAAGCCCTGCGCGATATAGTGGCTGTGCCCATGCTGCTGCAAATTTTAGCCATTCTTTGGAAAGAGCGCGAGCACCTGCCCCACAGCCGCAGCGCTTTATACAACGCCGCACTCAATTATTTGCTGGATTATCGCGACCGCCAAAAAGATATTCGCCCGCTGCTGCCGGCGGAAAAAGCCCTGCGCGTGCTGCGCCCGTCGGCGCTCTGGATGCAGGAAACCCTTACCAAAGATGAAGTCGCCAAATCCACCCTGCATGAGTTTATGGAACCAACCTTAAAAACCTTTGACAAACCGCCGCCGGCAAAGGCATTCTGCGAAAACCTCCGCGACCGTGCCGGGCTTATCTCCGATTACGGCCAGGAAGATTACATTTTTCGCCACAAATCCTTCCGGGAATATTTGGCTGGTATGCAGATGTTCGAAGACCGCTTCCAGCCACTCGGCATTCAAAAGTTGGTCGATCATTTCGGTGATGACTGGTGGGAGGAGCCGCTGCGCTTTTTCTTTAGCAAAGCGGATGCCGCTGCCTTCGATCAATTTATGGATACTTTCTTCCAATCTGCGGTTAGCAAAAAGCTCGATCAAAAAGCGCAGAATTTACTGCAACTGCTCATACGCGAGGCGCAGCAGAAAACCATAGACGCCTTGGTGAAACATCTCAATGCCGGAAAATGCAGCGAAACCCAACAGCGTTACATTCTCGACTGCCTGAAAACCATCCGCTCGGATGATGTTAGACCTGTACTGCAACATTATATTAAAGATAGGCCGGACAGCTCAAACAAAACATACGCGTTGGAAATTATAGGGGAGATTATCCGGGAAAGTATGCTCGGTTTAATAATAACTGCAGAACCACCAGTGATCTCTATGAATCTGTTTACAGACCTCCCCAAATCCTTCCACAATCCCTTTGAGGATAATGCCGAATACATTTTAATTCCCGCCGGGAAGTACCGCTATTC
>CAXHHS010001114.1:0-2431 GCA_964015645.1 uncultured bacterium | reverse complement strand
CTCGAAAAAGTGTAGATCATCGCTTTTAAAGTGTCAAGCTAACCTGAACTTCGCCCAATATGAATTAAAAATATTGAATTTATATACCGGCTTTACTACATTTCCGCAGCACAAAATGTGTTCGGTAATAATTGTTTTTTAATTAGTTAACGAGAAAGAAAATGGCTCTAATTCACGCGTCGCTAAACGGAAATGTAACGGAAGGCGCAAGGCGCTTTTTCCAGCTTTTTCATTCCCACCTTTCGGATGAATATCATCTTTGGTATCAATTAGCATTGCCGGAAGCAGAGCGCGAAATCGATTTTGCAATATTTCACCCCAGGTATGGCGTTTGGGTTGTGCAATTAAATGATTGGCGAATCGACCAGATTCACGAAATCGATGAAGAATATTGTGTGCTGATCGAAAACGAGCAGGAATTGCTAAAGCGCAATCCCATTCTCGATGCCCGGGAAAATCATCTCAAAGTTCGCAACTTGCTGCTGAAAGAAAGCGATCTCTTACATCAACACGGACCGATGGAGGGAAATCTGTTGTTTCCCGTTCATCACCTGGCGGTTTTTAGTCATATTCTAAAAAAAGAATTAGCGGAAAAAGGATTCGAGGATCGCTTTCCGCCCTACCATATTATTACCGCCGATATGCTGGAAAATTTTGATAACAGCAAACGGTTTGCGGAGCATCTGCTGTTAGAAAAACGCTTTCCACGGTTTTACAATCATTTAGGATTAGATGAGGCGCAGATTGATTTGGTTAAACGCATTTTTGCGGATTTGGCAGGCACTCAATCGAAAGAAAACCGGGATACCGAACCGGAACAACCTCAAACATTGCCCGAAGCGGCTGATCGTGTAGAATCCAACTTTGCCCCGGAAGAGCCATCCGCAACCGGTTTAAATATGGTTGAAAAATCGGAGGAGCCACCGGCAACCGAATTGGAAGCGGTTGAGACTATAGAAATCCCGGAAGCAGAAGCGCTGCCGCCTACCCGGGATGCAACAGAATTGGAAGTTGGAGAAGTTACAAATGACGGAGAGAATGAGGACTCCGTTTTGCCGGATGCGATTTCAACAGAAGACGCTACATCAGAAGAGGTCGATGAAGATTTAATCAAATCCATTGTCGAATCGATTAAAGAAACGCCTCTTCAACCTCCCCGTCAAGAACTGCCAAGTATACCAGGGCCAATACATGATGTTACGGAATCGCAAGTTGCGACAAATAATATTGAAGCAATGGAAGAATTTGATGTAGAAGCGCAATTGGCATTAAGAAGAGTCATTGAGTTAAATCATCAGCTATTACAAAAAATGTGGAGCAGAAGCTAATGGAAGAGCAGCAAAGTGATAACAGCCTGGAAAAAGCCGCCGGTTTGTTGAATGAACTGCAACAGCAATTGATGAAATACAAATCAGCCCTGGATAGCATCTATACGGCTTCCGACGCGACTGAAAAAGTATCCCATGCGCTGGTCGGGTTAACAGCGACTTTTGAGCAGCTTCACAAAGCCCAGGCGGAGCTGGCGCAGAGTTTTAATGATACGCGGCGAGCACTTATTTTTACACAGCAAAGATCGCAGCAGATTACCAAAGACTTGGATGAGTTAAGCCAAAATTTTACCCGGAATATTAACGGCGTTATGCAAAATGCCACCGCGGAGATCGATAAAAAAATCAGCGATTCGGTATCGGGAAATGAAATTATAGAGAAAGAGGTTCGCCTCTTACGGAATATTCTGTTAGGAAATATTTTGGTGCTGTTTTTGTTGATGTTCACTTTTTTTATGTATTTCGGTAAAGACGATTCCTCGTCAGTTGACAATGTTTCGACTTCGGAAATACAACAGCAACCTGATGCTGCAATAAACGATGATTCCGGTTCGGAAACACCGCTTCGGTATAGCCCGATCGATTACTTAAAAATCCAGGTTCTCAATGGATGTGGGAAAGGCGGGGTAGGGAAGGAGTTTGAAGATTTTTTGGAAGGCAGAAATGTCAAAATATCAAATACGGAAAATGCCGACCATTTTGATTATCTGAACACGATTGTTCATTCCAATAGCAGCGCTACGGCTGAAGCCGGTACGATTGCAAACTACCTCGGTTTAGGCCAGGAAAGAGTGTTGCCGGGAAACCCCAGGTGGCGTGATTATGATTTAACGATTATTATCGGAAAGGACTACCAGAGTTTGGGGTATAATCGGGAAGTGCGGTAAAGGCTGGATGGCTGGATGGCTGGATGGCTGGATGGCTGGATGGTTGGATGGCTGGATGGCTGGATGGCTGGATGGCTGGATGGCTGGATGGCTGGATGGCTGGATAAAAGTTGCCGTTGAAATTAGCTAAACCAAGTAAAATATAAGGTTATGAAAACTTTAAATAGTGAACATTTAGTATTCGAGCATCGAGCATCGAGCATCGAGCATCGAGCA
>CAXHHS010001113.1:0-2433 GCA_964015645.1 uncultured bacterium | reverse complement strand
CACCAAGAAGCTCGTCGGCAGCGTCAGATGTGTATAAGAGACAGGCTTTAAATAAATTTTTGCACCACCGTATTCTTTCGTTAAGCGATCAGCCAGCGTTAATGGATTGGGGCGACCCACGTATTCGGACAAATACTGTTGAAATTCGCGCTGAAAATCAGTATCGGTTTTTGCAGACTCGTAAGCTGCTTCCAACTCTTCGATGACCGGAATGAGCGTTTCCGGCACAAATTTTCCGCCGAATTGGGCAAACTTACCCTGTGTATTTGGTAAATGGGAATAATCGATTTCTTTCGGGTTTCCAGCCACATCGATACTCTTTTATGTTTTCAAAAAATGTTTTTAATTTATGGGAATCTTTAATCCCCGGTGCTGCCTCTACGCCGCTGCTAACATCAACCGCGAATGGCTGCACGGCTTTGACGGCATCAGTGGTATTTTCCGGGGTGAGGCCGCCGGCAAGAATGATCCGGTTGTTTTTGGCCACCGCTGCGGCATAATTCCAATTGAACGGTTTTCCGGTTCCACCGTGCAGTGTGGGGTGGTAGCTATCGAGCAGGGGAATGTCAATGAATAATTTGAAGGCGGCAATTGTTTGGGAAATTGAATTGTCTTTGACCGGGAGTGCTAAGATGAGGGGGCAGTGTTGTGAATCTCGCAGCTTTGGAAGAGCGGCGTCAGTGTGGTTAAAGCCCTCGCCCCCCACAACCACCCCTGATTTACTCACGGTATCGCCACTTCGTGGCTGACGCGTCGCAAATCTGTCCCCTCCTTTGTAAGGAGGGGAATTTGTTTGCTTTTCTTTTCTAATTTCATTTTGATAGGGGACTAATTTATTCGGATCGGAAATTCCGTGTAATTGAACGGCATCGAGGCCAGCGGTTTCTATCGCTTCGGCAACAAATGCCGGATCTGGATCAACAAAAACACCCACTCGTGCCACATGCCTGGGGAGGTATCGCGAAATTTTCGCGGCATCCTTGGGAGAAATATTACGAGGACTTTTTTCAAAAAAGACAAAGCCGATGGCATCCGCCCCAAGCTTGGCTGCGAGTATTCCATCATCTAATTTTGTAATTCCACAAATCTTTACGTTTAGCATTACGCCTAATCGCCAATCGTTTTTCGTAAAAACTCAAACACTTCCGGTAATTTATCCGCGCTTTTGGCACCGGCAGTTGCCAGGTGAGGGCGGCCACCGCCGCCGCCGCCCGCAATTTTGGCAGCATCTCGCACCAAATCTCCCGCTTTCAAATTTTTGTTCTTGATGAGATCATCGGTAATCGCACAGACGAGGTTGATTCGCCCATCATCAAGGTGGTTGACAAAAAAGCCCACGGTTTGTTTGGGTGATTTTTGGCGCAAATCATCTCCCAATTGTTTTAGCAAATCCACCTCAGAGTTTTTGAATTCCTGAATCACCAGCGAAACATCGCCGATTTTTTCGGCGGCCTCGATAAACTCCTTGGTTTTTTGCAACACTTGCTGCGCCTGCGTTTGCTGCAATTGTTTTTCCAGGCTTTTGATGTGCTCCATCATTTCTTGTACGCGCGGCGCAAGCTGCTCCGGCGGCGTTTTTAACAACAGGTCAAGTTCTTTCACCACATCGCGGGATTGCTGGACAAACGCCACCGCTCCGGGACCGGTGAGCGCTTCGATACGCCGCACGGCGCTGGCGATGCCAGTTTCCTGAGTAATCACAAACGGGCCAATTTGCCCGGTGTGTTTTACGTGGCAGCCGCCGCAAAGCTCCAGGCTAATCGGGTTTTCTTCCCCATTCGATGTAATGGAAACGACGCGCACGGTATCATCATATTTTTCGCCGAAGAGCGCCATGGCGCCTTTTGCTTTAGCGGAATCGAAATCGGTATAATAATAATCAACGGCCATATCTCGTTGAATTTGCGAATTGACGATGCGTTCAATTTCCTCCAACTGCTCCCGCTCTACTTTTTTGAAATGCGTAAAATCAAACCGCAAGTGATCCGGTGCAACCAGGGATCCGGCCTGCTTTACATGATCTCCCAAAACCTGTTGCAACGCTGCGTGAAGCAAATGGGTAGCGGTATGATTGTTGATCGTCGGCGAGCGGTGTTCCATGTCGACAATTGCCCGCACTTCGGGATTTTTGATGTCGACCATTATTTCCGAAGTGCAAATACTGGTGTTTTCGCCTTCTTCTTTTTGGGTATCGATAACGGTTAACTCAAACCCATCACCAATAATTTTACCGCGATCACCGACTTGCCCCCCGGATTCAGCATAAAAAGGGGTTTCGGTAAGAACAACACGATACTTGCCATCGCGTTGAGCGATTTTACGGATGTTGGTTTGGATATCGTAATTTTCATATCCCACAAATTTGGTTTCATTGGTTCCGGTTAAAACTGCTTTACATGAGCGCCCCAAACCTGTCTCTTATACACATCTCCG
>CAXHHS010001112.1:0-2438 GCA_964015645.1 uncultured bacterium | reverse complement strand
TCCCAACTGTTTGGCGATATCTTTCATGCTGCGCTCTTCGAAGTAAAACAATAGCAGCAATTTTTTGCAATTGGGATTGATGGCTTGCAGCGCATTGTGAACCGCTTGCGATTTTTCCTCCGCTAACAAACAATCCAGGGAGGAAGGGGCTTCGTCAACCGGTTCTCCGCGCGAATCTACGCCCGGCAGGGTTAAATTTCCATCCGCTGTGTAGCGTTTGCGCTTGCGTAATTCCGCCATCCATTTATTTTTTGCAATCGCCATAATGTAGGTTCCCAATTTTGATGTCAGCTTAAAGCCGTCATCGCCCGATTTTTGTGGCGCACACACCTTTTGCCACAGTACGATAATTGCTTCTTGCAGCATATCCTCCGCATCCGCCTCGCTGCCGCCATGCGAGGTGATATAACTAAACACCATCCGCTGGTAGCGCAGAAACAATTCGCCCAAAACCGTGCGATCATTCGCTTTTATGCGGTCGATGAAATCCGTTTCGCGAAAAAATTTAACCTTCAGCATTTACCTTTTTTCCATTGATGTCATTAACAAGCAGAAAGTAAACGTGTGCGTGTAAAAATTAGCCCCAGGATGCAGCGCTGTCAAGTTGATTGAGGCATTTCTGTAAATTGGAGGGATAGAGGCGGAGAGAAGATGAATCGAGAAAAATCTTGAAAGGATAAGGTGTGAAGGATAAAGGATTCCGGCGTTAATTCGCTGGTTCTCCCATTTTCCGGTTCGATTGAACTTTTTACGAAGTTATCAAAAATAAAAAGCGAGTGTAGCATATAGTCGATATTGGAGGTTCAAGAACGCCCGTTCGCCTTCGACTCCGCTCAGGCTGACAGGTCATGCTGAGCGGAGTCGAAGCATTATCAACTGTCAAATTCGACTGTCATAAAGCACTAGATTGTTCTAAGAACTCAATTGCCAAGAAAAACGGAGGGTAACGATGTTTCAACAACTCAAAATCAATATAATGGGAATTATCTTTTTAGTAACTGTGGCAACGATTAGTGCATTTGCACAGGGGAGAATTATCATTCCCAATCCGCCGGAGGATTTTCCGGTGAGATCGCGCGGCATTCCTGTTGAACTTAAGAAAGTAACCGCCACTGTAGATTTGAAAGAAGGCGCGGCTGATATTCAATTGGAGCAAACGTTTTACATCCCAAATTTCGCTAAACAATTTGAAGAAAGAAGTAGAAGGATTCGAGCCGTGCCGTTAGAAGGCGAATATATTTTCGCGCTGCCCGGCGAGTCGCAAATCCATGATTTTTATTTATACATGGATGGCAAAAAAACGCGCGGCGAGGTGCTGGATAAAGATAGAGCCAGGAAGATTTATAACGACATCGTGCGTACTTATCGCGACCCGGCGTTGCTGGAATTTGCCGGATACGGCCTCTTTAGAGCGCAGGTGTTTCCGATGGCGGCGGGCAAGGATCAAAAAATCGAGCTTTCCTACGGGCAGGTATTATCTTACGAAAATCGCACCTACAAATTTGTGCTGCCCATTCGCCAGAGCGGGCAGGGTAGTGTCGATAAGTTTAATCTAAACATTGATTTAGCGATGGAAAGCAGGTTGGGCAATATCTACTCGCCATCGCACGATATTGGCATAAATCGCGAGGGTGGAAATCGCGCCAACATTACCCTGAAAGCAAAGCACCTCCAGGGTGACAAGGATTTTATCCTGTATTATTCCCTGGCGGAAAACGATATCAATGCAACGATTTTAACTTTCCGGCCACGCACGGATCGCGACGGATTTTTCATGTTTATTGCCGAACCGGATGCCCATCACTTTGAAGAAAAATCGCGACAGGCGGAATCGATGGTGAAAGACGCTATCTTCGTGATCGATGTTTCCGGAAGTATGCGCGGCGAAAAACTGGCGCAAGCAAAAGAGGCATTGCACTACTGTGTAAATTCGCTGGATTCCCGCGATCGGTTTGACATTATCAGCTTCAGCTCTACGATTGAAAATTTCCAGGATCGATTAATTCCGGCGGAAGATGATGCGAAAAAAAATGCCCGTTATTTTATTGACAATCTTTCCGATGGCGGCGGCACCAACATAGACGACGCATTGCGGAGGGCGCTGCGATTAAAAGCGGAAAAAGATGGCCGCCCCACCAGCATTATGTTTTTAACCGATGGTTTGCCGACAGAAGGCGAAACCGGCATCGGGCGAATTTTGCAAAATGTGAAGGATATGCAAAGAGATTACATCCGTATTTTCAATTTTGGCGTGGGATACGATGTGAATACATTTTTGTTAGACAAATTAGCGGAAGACAGCCACGGCAGCGCCAACTACGTTAAACCAGGCGAAAACATTGAGCGGGAAGTCTCCGCTTTTTGGGCGAAAAACTCCCGCCCGGTGCTCACCCTGTCTCTTATACACATCTCCGAGCCCACGAGACTCCATTGCATCT
>CAXHHS010001111.1:0-2442 GCA_964015645.1 uncultured bacterium | reverse complement strand
GAGACCGCGCGGGTGCGCAACAGAGCGGCGGTGAGGGCCTGGGGGAAAACCTTCGCTGTTTGGAAAACTGCCGGGCGGGAGATTCCCTGGGAAACGCCGCCATCGCCGAACAACATTATTCACGTGCGGCTGGCGACCGGCTCTGTGGTGGAGCAAATGAACGCCCATCCTTTCAGCAAGCTAAACACCGCGCTCACCCACAACGGCGAAACCACTAATTACGAAACGCTCAAACAGCGCGTGGAACAATTCGGCCTTCCGCCACTGGCAACCACCGATACGGAAGTCGCCTCGCTGAAATTTCATTTAGTGGCAGAAGAATTGGAATATCCCGATTGGGCATTGTTCGAGAGTTTCTCCCCCACAACCGGTGATGATTTAGCGCTGGTTGCCCCGGAACTGCGTGAGCAATTGGAAGAAGTGCAGCGGGTGGAGTTTACCAGCTCGCCGGATGGGCCGTATCAATATCTTTGCCTGCGGCATTTGCCGGAGAAAAACATTACTGAACGGGTAGACTTGAAAGATCCGGCGGATTTGCGTCCCGGAACAACTGCATTTTGGTATGATAATTCCGAAAAGCAGAAAAAAGCCTTTAGTATTATTTCTTCGGAAGAGCAGGCAGCCCAAAAAGTTTTGCAATTGTTAGATAAAGAAGGTGTTATCGATGGCGCTGCGCCGGACCAGGTCATGGTCAGCAATGGCATGATCAATCGCTTTGAATACAGCGAAAATGGAGAAGTGACGGATTTTCAACTCATTGACCGCTATGGGCGTTCTGTCGAATTGGAAGAAGCTGGCAAACATTACAGCGTTCGCCGTAATAAATTACGTGCGCCTCGCAATCGCGCGGAATTAGAAGTGCAAATGGCAGAAAATGCTGATCGGTTAAAATTTTGGATTCGCGATGAATTGCCGGGGTGGAGTTTTAATACGTATCGTTGGATTCTTCAAACCATTTCGGACTTCGGATTTTCGATTTCGGATGGTTCCGAAATCCGAAATCCGAAATCGAAAATCGAACTATTAACTTACTTTATCGACTACCTTCGAACGATAAAAACTGGCGATAAGGCCAAAAGCTCACTCGTCGATATTACGCGAACGATTTTGTATGAATTTTTGGATCAATTACCAAAAGCGGAACCGGAATATTGGGTAAAAGCCGGGTTCGAAAATAAAGATATTGCTTCCCCGAAATCTACAAAGCAAACTCTGTTAGTCGATGCTCGAGGATTTGAACCGGAAGGCATCGATCCTAATTTGGGATTTGCAGCGTTTCTCAGCAACGCTTACGACCTCGGCTGGCGGAAATTTATTCTCTATCGCGTCAACGGTCAGCGGCTTATTTCCACCGCTGTGATGGGTAGCGGCGATACTGATGATGTGGAAATCGACGTTTATGGCATACCTGGCGAATATTTTGGGGCGTTTATGCAAGGCGGCACGTTACGCTGCCATAACAACGCCCAGAATTTTACTGCGATGGGAATTCATCACGGTAATATTCAGGTGTTTGGAAATGCCGGAAAAGTGTGTGGCTATGCCTCTAAAGGCGGGAGCATTTTTATCCTCGGCGATATTGTGGATCGTGCCTGGACGAATTCCGTAAATGATCCCCGTTGTCAGAATTTGCAAATCCATATCCTGGGCAGCGCCAGCAAATACTGCGGCGAATCGCTAATGGGTGGGGACTTTTTCTTCGGCGGCCTCTACTTTGATACCAAAGGCAATCTGCAATTACAAGATCGCCCCTATCGTGGCACCAAGCTGCTCGGCGGCGCATCACGCGGAAATATGCTCTTTTTTGATCCGCATAACCGGCTCGATCCTTACCAGTATTCCCATGGGAAACTAACGGAAATCGCACCTGGCGCCTGGCCGTACTGGCAACAGATGGCAGAAAGTACCTTACGCCTGGCTGGCGTGGAAATATTAGAGCGTGGCGATGGCAGTGCTTTTATCGCCGATGGACAGGAATATCAAATTATTTCAGAGAATTTTAAATTGATGGTGCCAAAGGGTGGATTGAAGGGATATGAGTCGCATTAAGTTGGCTGCTTAAGTTTAAAATGAATATCTGAAAAAAGCGGTAACTCAAACTTTCGAGTTACCGCTTATTAGCTCTCCTTAGAAATATGGGGGATCTCAACTCTCCATCATTAAACTGGTTCTTAGAACTCTCTGATTTAATATAAATCCATAACTTGTTCTCTTCAATTGGTAAAAAGCGAATAAAAAATATTGCTGGCGGCGCATTTTGTGTAGGAATTTTACTTATTTGGAAGAATCGAATAGTAAGCGAGAATGAATTCTCGCATTTTTTAAAATAGCTTTGTTTGGAGCCTCTCTATAGAAGTCAAAAGTAGCATTTGTGTTGTAATAAGCCAATTACGCATTGCTATACCGGGTGCACAGATGGATATAACACTATTTTATACTGTT
>CAXHHS010001110.1:0-2442 GCA_964015645.1 uncultured bacterium | reverse complement strand
TTCCGAAACGTGTTCGCAAAATTTCGTGACGCCGGATGATTTCGTTGATCGCCTGTTCCAGTGCCGGAATATCCAAACGACCTTGCAAATGAAAGACAAAGTTTATGTTATAAGCAGAATTACAAGGCGCTAATTTGTCGAGAAACCACAGTCGTTCCTGGGCATAAGAGAGCGGAATCGGTTCCCCCCGAGAAATAGAGGGAATAGCAGCGTTTCCCACGCCCGGGCGATTTTCATTCTGCCGAAACAGTTTTAAGATATTCTCCTTATGCTCGGCAAGCGTTTTCCGCAACGCCGGTGTTAACGCACCCTTGGGCGCATTAATGCGAAGTTTTTCATCTTCAACCCGAAGTTCCACTTTTAACCGGCGGAGTTCCGCTAATAATTCCGTCACTCTCATAGTTCTATTTCCTCTCGTTCCATCTCTTTGGTTTCCTTTTCTTCCGTCTCCTGCTGGCCATTGACAGCCCAGAGAACGGTTTCGATATGCCCGGCGGTTTCAGCAACAGTCGGCGTCTCGAATAGCAGGGTTTGCAGCGATAAATCTACTTGAAAAGCATCGCGCAAACGCGAGCCGATTTGCGTTGCTAACAGAGAGTGGCCGCCGAGATCGAAGAAATTATCATGAATCCCAATTTGAGGAATTCCCAGGATCGTTTCCCAAATCTCAGCCACTTTTTGCTCCGTTTCGCTTTTCGGTGCGCTGTATTTGCGTTCGATTTTCTCCGGTTCCGGCGCCGGCAATGCGTTGCGATCAATTTTGCCATTGGGCGTTAGCGGAAATTTTTCCATCTCAATGAAGAATGATGGAATCATATAATCCGGTAAGTTTTGGCGTAGATGTGCTCGCAATTTATCCGGCGAAGTTGTTTCGTTTACATTCGGCGTAAAGTAGGCGGCTAATCGCTTATCTCCCGGCGAAATCTCCGCTGTATAAACGACTGCTTCGCGAATGGACGGGTGTTCCACTAAAGTGCTTTCAATTTCACCTAACTCGATGCGAAACCCGCGGATTTTCACCTGGTGGTCGATACGCCCAAGGATTTCGATATTGCCATTGGGTAAGTAGCGGGCGAGATCGCCGGTCCTATAAATACGTAAAGCGTGGAGCGTGGAGCGTGGAGAACAAGGCGAATAGCCGAGGGCTGAGGGCTGAGAGCGAAGTTGTCCCCGGTTCTCTGGTTCTCCGATTTCCCGATTCGGTTTATCAACAAAGGAATTGGGAATAAACTTCTCCTCCGTCAATTCCGCACGATTGAGATACCCTCGCGCCAGCCCGTCGCCACCGATATATAGCTCTCCGGGCACACCAGCAGGAACCGGCTGCAGGGCTTCGTTCAAAATATAAATTTGAGTGTTGGCAATCGGTTTACCGATGGAAATTGAGGTGTCGCCCGGCTTTACCTGGTGGCAGGCAGACCAGATAGTCGTTTCCGTAGGGCCGTACATATTCCACAGGGAATCTGCTTTTTCCAGCAACTGCTTCGCTAATTCCGGTGGAAGGGCTTCGCCACCGCAAAGGATTTTTAAGCCGGGAGCGCCCCGCCAACCAGCGTCTAACAACATTCGCCAGGTTGCCGGGGTGGCCTGCATTACTGTAGCTTCGGAGGATTCAATTTTCTGCGACAGTTTGCGGCCATCAGCGGCAGTTTTCTGATCTGCGATTACCAGCCGCGCTCCCATGCTCAACGGTAAAAAGATTTCCAGAACTGAAATATCAAACGATAGCGTTGTTACTGCCAAAAGCGTATCATTCTCGCTTAAACCCGGCTGCTGCTGCATTGAAAAAAGGAAGTTCACCACCGCTCGATGGGGGATTTGAACGCCTTTGGGTTTGCCGGTAGAGCCGGACGTGTAAATGATATAAGCAAGCGATTCGGAATTAAGCGCATCTGCCAGCAGTTGATCGTTGTTTTGAGAAATTTCCGGCCACTCGTGATCAATCAAAACCGTTGTTCCGTTAAAATTCGGTAGCGTCTCTTGCAGCCGTTCTTGTGTGAGGAGCACAGCGGCTCCGGAATCTTCCAGCATAAATTGGAGGCGATCCGCGGGAAATGCCGGATCTAATGGCAGGTACGTTCCACCGGCTTTTAAAATCCCCAATAACCCGGTTACCATCTCTAGCGATCTTTCCATATAAATACCCACCGGCGTTTCCGCTGTTACCCCCAGGCTGCGGAGATGATGCGCCAATTGATTCGCCCGCCGGTCTAATTCGCGGTATGTCAGGCATTCATCTTCGAAAACAACAGCAATCGCTTCCGGGGTCTTTTCCGCTTGCGTTTCAAAAAGATGATGAATGCCGCGATCAATAGGATAATCCATTTGGTTATTATTCCATTCGAACAGCAATTCTTTCTGTTCGGCATCCGGCAGCAACGGTAATTGATTGAGTGGTTGCTCCGGGTCGGCGATAATACCGGACAGCAAGGTTTTGAATTC
>CAXHHS010001109.1:0-2445 GCA_964015645.1 uncultured bacterium | reverse complement strand
AAAAGATTTTCTTTGGGAGCGCGGCTATCTATGGATGAGCTGGTTTAAACTTTTACAGTGATGACATTTTCACCAATACATCATCTTTTTCAACCGCTTGCTGTGATTTAACCAGCACTTCCGAAACTGTGCCATTTTCCGGGGCGCGAATTTCGTTTTCCATTTTCATCGCTTCCATCACCAGCAGCGGCTGGCCGGCTTCGATGGGTTGCCCGGGTTCTACTTCCACACGTAGAATAAGCCCCGGCATAGGAGCGCGAATTTCGCCGCTAACATCTTCCGCCTCCGAACCGCCAAATATCTCCGATTCAATTTTTTGACGCTGGTTTAAGATCGGAATATCATATTCCACATGATCAATCGTCACTCGCACTGATTTTTTACTCGGTTCTGCTTCAACTACCAGCGAGCGGTTATCAACAAGAATCGCATAGTGATTGTTACCCAGGTTTTCGATTTTGACCTGGTGCGATTTTCTTCTCCTGGAAATTGTTAACTCGCCATTTACTGCTTGAATGTCGATTTCTTCGAATGTATCGGGTTTTTTGAGGTAGTATTTCATAGTATCAATTAGTGTGTAAGATTGTTTTTTAGCGATCTCGCTTTCCAGGGAGATAATGGCGGTAAGAAGTTGTTTTCCTTACTTTTACCGGAAGAAATGGTTGTTTGGTTTTCGTGGCTATATGCCACAGCAGCAGCAATAATTTCAGCAATTTCCGTATCTTTATGAAGCGATTTTTTTATCTCTTCCCAATATTTTTCTACGAATTTTGTTGTAAAACTGCCATTTACAAATTCGGGATGCTCCAGCACCGGCAGGCAAAACGGGATGGTCGTTTTTACACCCTGGATTTGGAATTCCAGCAACGCGCGTTTCATACGGTCGATAGCTTCCTGGCGGGTTTCTGCCCAGGTAACCAGTTTCGCAATCATCGGGTCATAATAACGGGAAATCTCCGAATCAGCAAAAACACCGCTATCTACACGAACGCCTGGCCCTTCCGGGTGCTTCAGATGCGTAATTTTTCCGGTATCCGGCACAAAGCTGTTAAACACATCTTCAGCATTAATCCGGCATTCGAAGGCATGCCCCCGCGGTTTGAGGTTATCCTGGGAAAAAGGCAACGGTTTTCCTTCTGCGACATGTATTTGCGCCTTCACCAAATCGACGCCCATTACCATCTCCGTAACCGGGTGTTCCACTTGCAATCGCGTGTTCATTTCCAGGAAATAGAATTTGCCGTTATCGTATAAAAATTCCACTGTGCCGGCATTAACGTAGTTGCTCGCCTTTGCTGCTTGAACGGCAACACTGCCCATTTGTTCTCGCAACTCCGGCGTTAACACCGCAGATGGGCATTCTTCGATTACTTTTTGATGACGGCGCTGGATGGAACAATCGCGTTCCCAAAGGTGTACGACATTGCCGTGCTGATCGGCAATTACCTGGATTTCAATGTGCTTGGGATTTTCGATGAACTTTTCCAGGTAAACGGTGTCATCGCTAAATGCCTTCAGCGCTTCGCCTTTAGCGGCTTCGAATGCGCGGGCAAGGTCTTTTTCTGCAAAAACCGTTCGCATTCCTTTTCCCCCGCCACCGGCTGCGGCCTTAATCAAAATGGGATAACCGCCCAACTGTTCGACAATTTTTTTAGCATCATCAACCGTTTCGATTGACCCTTTTGCGCCTGGAACTACCGGCACACCAGCGTTCATCATGGCTTTGCGAGATTCGGTTTTGCTGCCCATCAGGGAAATTGTATCCGGAAGTGGCCCGATAAAAATTAAACCATTATCCGCTACCTGTTGCGCAAAGTTAGCGTTTTCTGCCAAAAATCCATAGCCGGGATGGATGGCATCTACCCCGGCGGTTTTGGCAACCTCCAAAATCTTGTTTATGTTCAAATAACTCTCGGCGGCAATGGCAGGGCCGATGCAGAACGCTTCGTCTGCCATTAACACATGCGGCGAACGGTGGTCAACTTCGGAAAAAACAGCTACGGTTCGAATGTCCATTTCACGGCAGGAACGCATAATCCGAAGCGTGATTTCTCCCCGGTTGGCGATTAAGATTTTTCGAATGCCTGGCATAGGTAAAATGCCTTTCAGATAAGTTTAACATCCTGAACAAAAGAAGATGTTGGCAATGTGATTCCCTCCGAAGGATCTTTCCCTGTAACCAAAACCTGCAACATAATAGATCGGCTATAGCTATCTAATTTGGCAGTTTTAATATTGCAAACCTGGTTTTTGGATTCTCCAAACAATTGGATTTTTCCGGTAGAACGGCGATATAAATAAACATATTTGCTGCTAAAACTAATATCCAGCGCCCAGCGGTTCATAAATCCCAGGTGAAGTATTTCTTTCGTATGAAGCTCCTGCAAAATGACTGGCACCCTGTCTCTTATACACATCTGACGCTGCCGACGAGCTTCTTGGTGG
>CAXHHS010001108.1:0-2446 GCA_964015645.1 uncultured bacterium | reverse complement strand
CATCAACATCCATTCCGATTTCTTCTGCCATCACGCGCGTTAAATCGACCGGGAAACCGTAGGTGTCGTAGAGCGTAAAAACCTCTTTGCCGGGAATTGTTTTTTGGCCTTTTTCTTTAACCTTGCCGGCAACGTCGTTAAAAATCTCCAGCCCGCGGTCGAGGGTTCTGTTAAAACTTTTTTCCTCCGAGTGAATCACATCCATTACGTACGATGCTTTTTCCTTGATTTCCAGGAAAGCCTCTCCATTCAGTTTGACAACCGTGGGAACGAGGTTGTAGATAAACGGTTCGTGCATTTCCAGCTTACGCCCGTAGCGGGCGGCGCGGCGTAAAATTCGCCGGAGCACGTAACCGCGGCCTTCGTTGGAGGGCATTGCGCCGTCGGTGATGGAGAATGTTAACATCCGAACATGATCCGCTACCACCTGGAATGCGGCTTTTTGCGCCTCATCCGCTTTCTCGTAGGAAATGCCGGTAACTTCGCCAATTTTCTGCAATATCGGCTGGAAAACATCGGTATCATAGTTGGAGGTTTTATTTTGCTGAATGCGAACCATCCGTTCGAACCCCATGCCGGTATCGACATGCTTTGCCGGGAGTGGTTGCAGTTTTCCGGCTTCATCGCGATTAAATTGGATAAAAACGAGATTCCAAATTTCGATCACATCGGGACTGTCGGCGTTGACTAATTTGCTGCCGGAGCCGTCGGGCGTCATATCAATATGGATTTCCGAACAGGGGCCGCAGGGGCCGGTGTTTCCGGCACTCCAAAAATTATCTTTTTTCCCGAATCGCAGCACGTGATCGGGATTGATGTCGGTAACCGTTTTCCAGAGTTTTTCGGTTTCCTCATCGGCATCCAGGCCGTCTGCGCTATCGCCGCCGAACACGGTGGCATACAGGCGATCTTTGGGGAGTTCCCAAACTTCCGTCAGCAATTCCCAGGCCCATTCAATGGCTTCTTTTTTGAAATAATCGCCAAACGACCAGTTGCCTAACATTTCGAAATAGGTGTGATGATAGTTGTCGTGGCCAACTTCTTCCAGATCATTGTGCTTGCCGCTAACGCGAATGCACTTTTGAGAATTGGCCGCGCGTTTGTAGGGGCGTTTACCGGTTCCCAAAAACATATCTTTAAATTGGTTCATCCCGGCATTGGTGAAATACAGCGAAGGATCATCATGAGGGATTACCGGCGCGCTGGGCACAAAGGTGTGGTCTTTCTGTTTAAAAAAGTCAATGAATTCCTGGCGGATTTGTTTGGATGATTTCATCTGAGTTTACGTTCCTGTTCGCTTTTATATCATTTCGTGTTACGTAATGCTCGTTTCGTGAAGTCACGCACCACGTTTCGTTTTAAATCGCTAAAATTAGAAAAGGTATGCTGATATTACAAGATTTTTGTTTGTGTTTTTAAAACCGCCTCAAAAAGTCTTTCCCTATCAATCGGTACAACGCCAACTTCCTCACAAACCACCCCGGCAGCAAAGTTTGCCAGGGTAACTGCTTCCGCGATTGAAGCGCCGGCAGCAAGAGCAACGGTAAGCGTGGCAATTACCGTATCGCCGGCGCCGGAAACATCTGCTACTTTCCTGGCACGGGTACCGGAGAATAAGGGTTTTTTATTCTTCTCGAATAATGCCATTCCTTTGGAACCGAGGGTAATTAGGATAGATTTGGCATTGAGGCGCTCCAATAATTCTTTTCCGGCATCTTCAATATTTTCAATTGTTTCCAGGCGCATTGCGAGAGCTTCTTCGGTTTCTTTTTTATTGGGCTTAAACACGGTTACATTTTTGAATTCCAAAAAGTTGTCGAATTTAGGGTCAACGGTTATCATTTTTCCATAGCGATTTGCCAGGGCAATGATCTGTTCTGTCAATTCCGGCACTAGCATCCCTTTGTTGTAATCTTGTAACAAGATGGCGTCTACACTATCGATAATTTGTTCGACAAACCGGATGGCTTTATTTTGAACGTTCCGATCAACCGGCTGAATTTTTTCCCGATCTACCCGGGCGATGTGCTGGTTGTTGCCGATAATACGGGTTTTGGTGGAGGTTGGGCGAGTGGGGTCAATGATTAATCCTTTACCGGATAAATTCTTAGCGGAAAGCCGCTCCTGAAAAAACGTTCCCCAGGCGTCGTCGCCAACGGTGCCGACTAAAATTGGCTCGGCATTTAACCCGATGATGTTATTGGCGACATTGGCTGCCCCGCCAAAGCGCACTTCTTCATCTTCGATGTTAATAATCGGCACCGGGGCTTCCGGCGAAATGCGGCTGACGCCTCCCCAAAGGTAGCGGTCAATCATCAAATCACCGATGACTAAAATGCGCCGGTTTCTGCCGCTTTCAAAAATCGCATCCAGGCGATCCGGGCGAATGTCAATCATTTTCTAGCTACCTGTTTTCGGAGGGATTTGAGCCGCCACGGGTAGTCGA
>CAXHHS010001107.1:0-2446 GCA_964015645.1 uncultured bacterium | reverse complement strand
AAATAGCGTTTTCGTAAGTATTGCGAGCTTTTTCCAGGGATTGCTCGTATTCTTCCTGGGCACGGGTGTATAAATCATCCATTTTCCCGCTTAACTCTTCCCGGGTTTCCTTACCGCTTTTGGGCGCGTATAAAATCCCAACAATAGCGCCAATGGCACCGCCAACAATAATACCTTTTAAAAACTCCAATGTACTTCTGTCAGACATGATAGACCTCCTAAGGTTTGTTTGTAAATAATTTATTCCGGCGAATTTACAATCATTTTATCCCACAATAAACAAACTTTTTTAAAATGCCGGGTATTTTACGCCAATTGGACGATGGTCGGATACTTGCTCCGGGTATTCCAAAAATGTTTGATCGATCTTTAAGACTTGAGCAGTGTGATTCGGGTATGCCGCGTCAATGGAACGGGTGATCATGATATGATCGATCAACGATTCAAAATTGCCACCGATAAAGGTAAATTCCCCCGCAACATCGATAAATTGTTCTGTTGAAAACAGGTAACGAGTGGTATCGGTCAAAAAGGGTAAAAAAACATTATCCGGGGCGGGATCATCCAACTCATCATTCCAATCGCCAGCCAGGATATAGTCGGGATCGTTATTGCTGTTTTGCAATTGTGATGCGATCCAGGATTCCAATTTTTGAATGGCTCTCCGGCGGCGCTCACGGCTTTCGGTGTCTTCGAAAGCCTTCAGATGAAGCACGATTAGCGTAAAATCAAATAATCTATTGTTATTTCGCGCACTCAAGGAAAGCACATAGGGCGGCCTTCCGGCAAAATCGAAATCGCCAACGAATAAATGGGTATCGGATTCTACGGTTACGATTGATGTTTTAAACACAATTCCAGTGCTCAAATTCGTGGAAAGCTGGCTTAAACGCCCCTCCCATGCCCCGATGCTCGCAGTATTCAAGCTGTCTATCAAACGATCAAAATCGTCGGCAGAGGTGATTTCTTGCACGGCAATGATATCGACATCCAAATCCAGGATGATGTCTCGAACGTTTACTATCGTTCTGCTGTGCTTGGGGAATTGCTCGATATTCCAGGAAATTATTTCCAGAGAATTTTCTTCACCAAATTGCGGAAGGTTGATTTCGAGAATATCTTCCGCGGCATCCGGCAGCCGTTTATTACAACTTGCTAAAATAACCAGCAATAAGATGCCAAAGCAAAAACCCGGATATCGCATATTGTTTCCTGGTGTTGAGAAATTGAAACCCAATATCCGATTCTAAGATGATGATGTCAATGGGAAGGTTATTTTATTGGGAAGTTGAACGAATACGAATGATTATATGGTTGATATGGTTGGATGGTTGAACGCTTAACAGGATAAATCAAGATTTACGAGGCCGCCTGGCAGGAATTCCAAACAACATTCCTTCTGCGCTAATATCTTCATCTATTTCCGGCCAGTGAACGCCATGGCCATCTCCGATGATTTCGTAATTTTCTCTTTGTGCTTTTGTTGCTTCGGATAGACGCCAAGACCAGGCTAGCGGAACACTGATAATTCGTCCATCCAATAAAGAAGCGATTATAGAATCTTCAGTGATTTGAATATCACGAATTCGGATTTCCTGAATATTAACCGCAGTGCTCATGCCATGACTCTCTAATTTGGTTATAGTTTTTTTCTATCATTTTTCTAATTTTGTTTAACTCTTTTTCCGCTCTTTTGTAACTCATCAATTGTGAATGAGTCGGATACACGGCGGGCTTCGAAGCTTTCAATAACATCGGATTTGCTAAAGAAAAATGATACCAGTTGATTGAGGTTCAGTTTAAATCCGGCATCGCGTTCCAGGGAAGGAAAATTTTCCTCGGTTTCCTGGGGATTCAAAATCCAGTTTTTCAGTTTTTCCCCCTGTGACCGGGTCAGCAAAATAATTCGTAAAAAAATATCGATTTTATAAACATCGCCATTGTTGAGTTGAGAAACGGGCGTAAGCGGCACATTTTTTCGCGGGTTCCACCAGTCTTCCAGCGCTGTAAGTGATGAAAAAACAGTAGTTTTCGAAGCGCCCTCAACCCGGTATTGGTCTTCCCAAATATCATAAGTTAAGCGATATTTTTCTACCGGGAAAACGCTGTTATCGCCAGCTTCTTTCACTAACTGCGCTCTCCGCTCAATCAACACCGGCAGCCCGGAGAGCAGCGTTTGTTTAATTTTGCCGCTAAATAACTGCGGTGCGGCAAAACTGCACACCACGGAGTCATCGCGAATCTCCGCATGAATATTGCGAATCTCCGGCGATGCTGTTTCTTGCCCAAATAGTTGCATTCCCCAAAAGAGAACGAGGGCAGAAATGAATATGTTATGATAGCAGTGTTTCAAAAAACGTTTCTCAGTTTTTAGTGCCCATGTCTTCGAGTGTTCTGGTGTTCAAGTTACTGTAAAACTTGAACACCAGAACACTAGAAGACTTCA
>CAXHHS010001106.1:0-2449 GCA_964015645.1 uncultured bacterium | reverse complement strand
GCCCAGGGTGACCTGCTGCTGCTTCGTGGCGCCATTTCCGGCGGCTATACCATCCAGAAGCAATCCTGAAACGGTGAATATTTTCAGAACCATTTGTTTTAACTCTCCTTACTCGCCTTCCCCAGGGGCAATGGCCGGGCCGCATCCGTTACCGCTCCAATCTTCACCGTATAGCTTGTTCGTTTTTTGATATCTTCATCGGTCACAATGTGAATGTCTAAAAGCTTATTCGATTTAAGACCGGTTCGCAAAAAATTCATTTCTCCCAAAGCCAGGCTCCATGCTTCTAACCAGGCCAGCAAATCCTCTCTTTGCCGTTTGTTTCCCTGGAAATGCACCAGGATATCAATATCGCTGCCCGGCCCGGCGGTAGCATTTTTGGTACTGCCAAAAATATAAAAGGCTTTCACTCCGAATCGCTTTCCGTCTATTTCCCTGGCTATTTTCTCTGCCATACGCTGCCGCCAGCGCCAGTGGTCGTCTGCGGGTGTTTTTGTGTGGAGTGGTTTTGGGTCTTGCGTTTTAGCTTTCGTTAAAGCGGCCGGTTCGGCTAAAATGCCCACGGCTTCATTATGGTCGCCGTTCATCAGCACGTGTAAGTTTAGCCCATCGGTCTCTTGGAGAATGTCAATTACCCGAACGGTATCGCCTAACGAAGCAAACGCCGGCAAAATTTCGGAAAGGATATTGCTAGTCTTTGTCAAAAATGCAGCGTTAAAAATAATACCGGAATCATCAGGATAAAGTGGCAAATAGCGAATGGAGGATTCTACCAAATCCTGGAAAAAGTGGGTGCCAAAGGAAAGATCCGGTAGATAATTTCCTTTTTGGCGGGCAATTTCGATCAACATCGAAGCATTGCTGATATCCGAATACGTGACGCTGACTCCTAATTTAATATCGCCGCGACTACCCCAACGGCCCGGCCCCATCAAAACGAACTGGCGTTTGGGCAGTATCTGATTTAGCTGGCTAACTGCCCGGCCCACTGCCAGCAAATCCGAACGGCTGCTTAATTTACTGTAATACTCCGGATCAACATATACAATATGGGTGTTGTTCGATACCGTGCCATTGGAAATATAGCGATTTGCGGTAAAGATCGTCTTATCAGGGGAAACATCCCGGGGAATATCCGCCGGTGTGCTTTCCACGCTAAAACTTTGCGGACGGCACTGCAAGAGGTAAAAATCATCGCCATCGCTGGCGAACTCAATATCGACCGGGGTTTCCAGGGTTTGCTCTAACACTTTTAAAACAGTATGGATTTTATTGAGAAAAGGCGTCCGGGCGATCAATCCTTCAAAAGTGATGATGAAATAGTCTTTCTCAAAATCGACCCCTAATCCAACCGGCTGCTGGAGATGATCGTGTTTTAAAATAGAAAGCGTTTGGTTTGTCGCCGGGTATTCATCGCCAAATTGTTTCAGCAATTCCTGGGCGTCAACGGTTTCAAAGGCATTGGTTTGGAGATTGATTACATCAATTTTTTTGGGGGAATAGCGAATTTTTTCATCTATCGTGACATTGACGCGCAGCCCCGGCTGGCCGGGTGCAATCAAAACCGGGTAATCATCGCTTAACCGGTCAACCGCCCGGGTACCCAATCCCGGCACTATACGAACCAATCCGTCTTTCCGCTGAATGCGGCTCGACCAGCGAAACTCATTATTGCTAAAACCAACCCCGGAAAACGCCGGTAGGAAATAATTCCCCACTTTTTTTCCCACAACTTCCTGGAGCAAAATGCCCATCTCTTCATGAAAATCCACCAACCCGCGTTCCACCCGGTATTCAATGGGGTCCGGGCCGAAAGTGGAGGCGTATACTTCCGCAATCGCATCTATTAAAGCCGCCAACCGCGCTTCCTTGCTGCCCTGGTTGGCGATAAATAAACTTCGATACTTTCCGGCAAAGGCGGTTCCCATGCGATCTTCTAACAAACTGGAACTCCGCACAATCAAAGGGGTATTGCCAAAATCATCCAGCGCCATGGAAAGCCCCTGGATAATCTCCGGTGGAAACTGGGAGTTTTTGAACAGTTGAATAATGTAAGGATATTCCTGGCGAATGGTGCCAATGTCTTTATACTTTTGTTCTACAACCTCCTCCAGGTTGTTATGGTGCATAAAGCTGAGGATGGCGTCGGAGGTGAGATACCAGGTTTTAGGCGTTTTAATATCGCGAAGTTCTGCCTCGTCTTTCGAGAATTTTTTAAGAACCTGGGTTGCCAAAAAGAGGCCGGAGCTTTTTCCGCCCAGTTTTCCGTGGCTTCCTGCCGGAAAAACAATCCGGTTCAGCAATCCATAGAAATCGTTCATCTTAATGTAGTTTTTGGCGATGTTGATAAAATCAAGCTGGTCGGTTAAGAGGCGGCGGATGAGAGAAACGCGAAATCCTTTTTCTCGCGATTCCGATATTTCCATTTTCTGAGTTCCCAGGTGATGGT
>CAXHHS010001105.1:0-2450 GCA_964015645.1 uncultured bacterium | reverse complement strand
GCAGCGTCAGATGTGTATAAGAGACAGTCTCTTGCCTCAATCGATTTTACGGTTATTTTATAACTTTCGGTTTTCGGGGATTTATCCTGGGCATCGGGAAGGGCCGGGACTGTTTTACGGATAATCGCATTCTCCTGGTCGAGTGATAGTCCAATGAGTTGATGCTCCAAATCCGGGTCGAATTCTCCCGCCCCAATTTCGACCGTTACATCCTCCATTTTTTGGCCGACAATAGGAATATCGCCTTCGCCTAATTGTTGCATATCAAACGTGATAATGTGGCCATCTTCAGCCTTCTCGGCCGACTGTGTGGTTGCAAAACTTTTTTGAAGGTTTAGTAATGCGTTATCGAGCATACTTTCGGTTACAATTGGCATCTCTTTTTCTACTTGCAACCCTTTATACTTTCCAAGTTCGATTTCCGGTTCAACTTCTACCGTGATTTCGAAATCTATACCGGATGCTGCATCTTCAAACTTTGTTATATTGATCGAACCCTGGTTAATTGGGTTTAGTTTAGCTTCTGCCAATACTTTGTTGTAAAAATCCGGTATTGCATGCTCCAAAAGTTCTTTTTTTATAACCTCTGCGTAGTTTTTTTTGATGATACTTACCGGTGTGCGTCCCCGGCGAAAACCGGGAAAGGCGGCATTTTTACGAATGGTTTTCAATATTTGGGCTTCAATTTCTCCCAACTCTTCCGGTTCCACAGTTACGGAAATTTGCCGTTTATAGGCGTCAACTTCTTTTACTTCAAATTGCATAGAGATTCCTTGATTTTAATCGTTCGCACTCGCTTTAAAATTAACTGCCCAATATAACATTAAGGGGATACCATTGCAAGAAGGATGTAAACGACAGGAGTGCAAAATTTATTTTGCAAATAAGCAAGTTTGCAAAACGAATTTTGTCACATAGTGACTCCTGCGGAGCACTCCTTATAAGATTTCTTTCAAGATTAAAGGTGGTATTTCGTCCGGTTTATCTTCAATGACAATCGCTTGCTTTAGGC
Source organism: uncultured bacterium (assembly GCA_964015645.1). GTDB lineage: Bacteria > Calditrichota > Calditrichia > RBG-13-44-9 > J075 > CAXHHS01. Next base: position 1,438 of record CAXHHS010001105.1, on the reverse strand, counting down.
GGCGAATAGAAGGTTTTATGGAATTCCGCTTATTGGTGTGGATTTCCAGAAGCGGATCGCCGGCGGAAACAGTGTCACCCAGTTTCTTATGCAGAATGATGCCGGCAACCGGATCGATCTCATCATCGGTGCGAATTCTACCGGCCCCGAGGCTTACGGAAGTAAGGCCAATTTCATAGGTGTTCATTTTGTTGATATAGCCGGAGCGATCCGCTTTTAAAATAGCCTTTTCTTTTGCAAGCGTTAGTTTTTCCGGTTTCTCCAAATAACTGATATCCGCCCCCTGGGCGCGGGCAATATGTAATAGTTTTTCGAAGGCTTCCCCGGAGGAAATCGCGTTCTCGCACTGTTGTCGTGCCTCGTCAAATGATGTCGCAGCGCCATTCAAAACCAGCATGTGGCTGCACAGGTTATAAGTTACTTCCATTAAATCCGCCGGGCCGTTTCCGGCAAAACAGTCCAGGCATTCCAAAATCTCAAGCCAATTTCCAATTTTATTGCCTAACGGCTGCTCCATAGAGGTGAGTGATGCGGTTACTTTTTTATCAAACTCATTACCGATTTTGATGAGGTTTCGAGCGAGTTGTTCTGCCTGCTGAGGATTTTTCATAAAGGCGCCGTTGCCGTATTTTACATCCAAAGCCAGGGCGTCAATTCCTTCGGCAATTTTTTTGCTCATAATGCTGGCACAAATCAGGGGAATACAATCGACGGTTGCCGTTACATCTCGCAGGGCATAAATTCGTTTATCAGCCGGCACAATATCGCTGGTTTGGCCGATCAGCCCGAGGCCAAGTTCGCCAATTAATTTTTTAAATGTTGAAATTGGAAGGTTGGTTTTGAATCCCGGGATGGATTCCAGCTTGTCGAGGGTGCCGCCGGAATGGCCCAGCCCCCGGCCGGAAATCATGGGAACGGGGACGTCCAGGCTGGCAACAAGCGGTGCCAAAATTATGGAAACCTTATCCCCAACGCCGCCGGTACTATGTTTGTCCACTTTAATGCCGGGAATATCGGAAAGATCGACCACCGTGCCGGATTGGATATAAGCGTTTGTCAGGGCAGAGGTTTCTTCGTAATTCATATCCTGCAAATACACTGCCATCAAAAATGCAGCCATTTGATATTCCGCAACACTGCCCTGCATATATCCTGAAATGAAATAATCGATCTCTTTTGCATGAAGTTTTTCGCCATCGCGTTTGCGAGCAATGATCTCGTAAGGCGTCATAATGTTTCCTCTGTATGCTTTAACAGCACTGTGTAATATTGTGAATGTAAATCCAATATAAGTGAAAAAATTTTGTAAACCAAATTATGGAACATGCAGTCAATTCTGATATCAGGGAGCGTAAGGATAAGTAGAGTTTTCATAATTATATATGTGGAGTTTGTCGCCCTTCGACTCCGCTCAGGATGACGCTGAGTCATGCTGAGC
>CAXHHS010001104.1:0-2455 GCA_964015645.1 uncultured bacterium | reverse complement strand
GTCGTGGTTTTGCATAAATGATAACTGCTTCGATACGGTAATCGTGGCAGAAATAAGCCCCAATGCGATGACAAACTGAAACACCACTAATGCTTTACGCAGGTTGATACCCCGGTTACCGCCGAGTTTTCCTTTCAATACCATGATCGGGTCGAAGGAGGTTAGCACCATGATTGGATACAGCCCGGAAAAAACCACTCCGACAGCAAACATTAACGCGATTGCGGCAGGCAGCCATTCCTGTTTCCAGAGAAGGTGTTGCAACGGCATACCGGTAAAGTTGTTAAAAGTAGGTGTTAATAGCCCTATCAATCCCAACGCGATAATCATTGCAAACAGGTTGATGAGGATCGTCTCGAAGAAGAATTGAACCATCAACTGTTTACGTGTTGCACCAACCACCTTTCGCAAGCCGACTTCTTTCGCGCGGGTAAGAGAACGAGCTGTGGAAAGGTTGATGTAATTGACCCAGGCCATGATGATGATAAAGACTGCGATGATCATCAAAAAGGTTACCGTATTACGATCTCCGTTGACTTCAAATTCTTGCATATAATGGGAGGTGAGATGAATATCCCGCAGCGGTTGCATCTTCAAATCTATCGTGATGTTGTAATAGCGCAGCCCCTCTCCAAATTCCGCTTCTACCAGTTGCTGCAATTTTTTCTCGAACGTGTTAGGATCCACTCCCGGTTTGGTGCGCAGATATGTAAACATGCCGGTATGCCCCCAGGCGTGTTGAAAATCTTCGCCGTAGAGGCTGACCAGGTTTTCGTAGGCAAGGAGGATATCAATTTTAACATGTGAATTCGGCGGCAGGTCCTTAAATAAACCGGTTACCTGGTAATCTACTTTTTTATCCACGCTGAATACCTTTCCTATCGGATTCTCATCGCCGAAATATTTACGAGCGGTGGATTCGGAAAGAAAAGCCTTATTCGGGCTGCTGATGCCACTGGCCAGTTCGCCTTCAATAAAATGAAACCGCAGGACCTCAAACAGTTGTGGTTCGGCGAAGAACATACGCTCTTCAATGAAGCGAGTGTCTTCATAAGACACTGCGGCACTATATCGCAACATACGCCCCAACTGTTCCACCTCCGTATAGCGTTCGCGGATCAACTTGCCGGCAGGAGGGGTGCAGGAAGCAAACCGTGCGGCGGTACCGTCTTCGCTGGTACGTTCATAACGCAGGCGATAGATTCGCTCGCTATCCGGATGAAAACTATCGTAGCTCCTTTCGAAACTGACATAGTGTAAAATCAGCAGGCAGGCCGCCATGCCGATAGTCAGGCCGAAAATATTAACAGCAGAAAACACTTTTTCTTTGCTGAGATTGCGATAGGCACTTTTTAGGTAATTTACAAGCATAATAATGCTCCAATAAATGAGGTCAGAAATAAAGCCGGGCAATGATTTGAAGACCTGTAGCCAATACCATTGCAATGCTTTCAGAAAGCCGCGTTCACTGGCAATCGTATTGTAAATCTCTTCGAAGTCGCCTAAAACGGCATAGTGATAATCGTATTTGGTCACCTGCAGAAGCAGCCATTGGGCAATGCGAGGCGGAGATAAATTTGGGGGAGAAGCGCTCATTAGGTATTATCCAGCCCAACCGGTGGTACGTCTAACCAGATTGCCTCATGCACTCGTTTAATTTCCAGCATCGCTTTTCGCCCCTCTTCAGTAACCTGGTAATACACCTTGCTGCGACCGCCGCGCTCGGGAAGCGGTTCACCCTTGATGGTAGTTAACATGCCCTTTTTTTCCAAACGATGCAGGGGCGGGTAGATCGCACCGATTGACCACTCTTGGCCGGTGGTATCCAATATTCGTTGGCGGATGGTAACGCCATAAGCATTGCCCTGAAGCTTCCAAACGGCGAGCAAAACAATCTCTTCGGAGCGAGATATCAGTTTCATTTTTCCTCCAGTAATCGATTTGTCTACGAAAGTAATACAAATGGGTTTCGGGGAAAAGTATTTATTTTGTTTGTGTAGAGAAATGGTTTGAATACTTATGAAGATTGGCAACTCGCCAGGAAAAAAGCGGCAATCTTGCGACGAATAATGCACCCGGCTTAAGATTGGCTTAGGAAGCACAATGCTCGATAAATTAGGCGCTTTTCGTAAAGCTGCCATTGCAGGGTGTTTTAATACAGCAAATCCTACTTGTTTTTAATATCATTCATATTTAAGCGCCTTCACCGGATTTGCTAGCGCTGCTTTTACTGCCTGCCAGCTCACTGTCATTAACGCGATGGCCAATGCCAGCACCCCGGCAGCAACAAATGCCCCGAAACCGATCTCGATCCGGTAGGCAAAATTTTCCAGCCAGCGACTCATGGCATACCAGGCCAGCGGCCAGGCAATTAGATTTCCGATGATAACCAATTTGACAAAATCCAGCGACAGAAGGTGAATAATGCCAGGCACCGATGCGCCGAGTACCTTAC
>CAXHHS010001103.1:0-2458 GCA_964015645.1 uncultured bacterium | reverse complement strand
AATGGGTACGCCAGGATGTCAGCAAATATTACGTACAGATTTTTGATGTTGCCCTGGAAAGCTGGCTTGGACGTCCACCCAGCCTCTGCGTGTTCCGGGAAACCTGCGGCGATGCCCTTGCAATTGAACACAACGGAGACCTTTATTCCTGCGATCATTTTGTCTACCCGGAAAACAAACTTGGCAACATCATCGAAAACCCCATCGAATCCTTAGTCAATTCTATCCAGCAGCGAAAATTCGGCATTGATAAACGCGATACCCTGCCCCAATATTGCCGCGAGTGCAAGGTGCGTTTTGCCTGCAACGGGGAATGCCCCAAACACCGGTTCATCGAAACCCCGGAAGGAGAAACGGGCTTAAACTATTTGTGCGCCGGTTATAAATATTTTTTTAACCACATCGACTCATATATGCAATTTATGGCTAATGAATTGAGACACCGGCGTGCGCCAGCGAATATAATGGCCTGGATCAGGGAAAAAGAGGGGAGTATTGCGACGAATAGAAGAATTGGGCGTAACGATCCCTGCCCTTGCGGTAGCGGCAGGAAATATAAAAAATGCTGCGCATGAGCCTTAGATGAAACTATCCTCCCAATATTATTTATCAGATAAGCAAATACAGCAATATCAACAAGATGGACACATTTTTTTATCCAGAGTTAGCAGTCCTAAAGAAATCGCCTTTTATCGCCCGATAATTCGCGCAGCCATACAAAAACACAATACTGAAAAACGATTATTAATCGAACGGGATACTTATGGCAAAGCCTTCCTGAAGGGAATGAATCTCTGGGCGATAGATCGGCAAGTCAAAAGATATGTAATGTCGCAGCGATTTGCAAAAATTGCTGCCGAATTAATGGGAGTAGATGGCGTACGAATTTACCATGACCAGGCGCTGTTTAAAGAACCTGGCGGTGGCCATACACCTTGGCACCAGGATCAATACTATTGGCCATTAAATACCGATAAAACGATTACAATGTGGATGCCGCTGGTTGATTTGACGGAAGATATGGGAATCTTAACCTTTGCTTCCGGCTCTCACCATCAGGGATATTTAGGAACATTACCAATTTCGGATAAATCCGAGATAGTATTCCAGGCTTATGTTGATCAACAGGGGTTTTCGTTAAGCCGTCGCAAAATGATGAATGCCGGGGATGCAACTTTTCATTCCGGCTGGACACTTCATGCTGCACCGGGAAATCAATCTGCCGCAATGCGAGAAGTAATGACGGTGATCTATATTGATGCGAATGCACGCGTCTCAGAACCCATCAATGAGAGCCAAATAAACGATATGGCTCGCTGGTTGCCAGGGCTTAAACCGGGAGATGCTGCATCCAGCAATCTAAACCCAAAGGTGTTGTAAAATGGACATTTCTTTAAGCAGAATTAAAAAACAAAAAAGAAAATCCCCTTGAAAAATAACCGTCCCAACTTTCTTTTTATTACGACTGATTATCAGCGCGGGGTTGATTTGCCTTCTTATGGATCCCCATTTCTTAAAATGCCCAATGTAGATCGTCTTTGCCGGGAAGGAGCGGTTTTTACCAATCATATTTCCACCACCCCTATTTGCATGCCGGCGCGTGCCTGCTGGATGACCGGCCAATACCCTCATACGCATGGGTTGTGGGATAATCGCGATTGCGAATGGTTCCGAACCACGCCCACTTTGATGGAGCAGTTTCATGATTTGGGGTACCACAATATTTGCGTGGGAAAACTCCACGCCGGGCCAAGCGCTGACCATCGCAATCCCCGGGGATTTGATACCCGCATAGAATGCTACAGCAAAGACGGTTGCCCGCCGGATGGAGATGATTATGAGCGTTTCATAGAAAAGAGCGGTTGGAGTCGTAAGCAAATCAAAGAATTCCGCGGCGTGCACAATATCCAGCCGGGAAACGCTGTGTACGACTGGCCGCTGGACGAAAAATTGTTTTTTGACAACTACATTGCGGATCAGGCGCTAGAATTGATTAATGGCGGCGAAATTGATGGAAAAGATAACTGGTTTTTCTGGCTATCTTTCTGCGGCCCTCATAATCCCTGGACTGCGCCCGGGCGCTGTACTGCGCCATACCGCCAAATGAAAAACCTGCCGCTTGGCAATTACCGCGAGGGTGAACTGATGACCAACCCCATCGATTTTACCCGTCATCGTTATTGTTACGGTGAATCGATGTGGGAGGTATATGATTATTTATCTCCCCCGGAACAGGAGGATTTGCGGCGCCGGGTGCGCGCCGGGCACTATGGCAATCTAACCTTGATTGATGAACGAATTGGCGATGTATTATCCGCATTGGCGGCACAGAATCAGCTCGAAAACACTATCATTATATTCGCATCGGATCACGGTAGCTCCCTGTTTGATAACGGTTTGTTACACAAAGGTACGCATTTCGATGAATCCGTGCGAGTTCCCTTTATCGTGCATAACC
>CAXHHS010001102.1:0-2466 GCA_964015645.1 uncultured bacterium | reverse complement strand
AGTGCAACGATTGAATCGACTCGCACCGGGCCAAAATCGATGGTGGTTGCCGAAACGGCTAACTCAGGCCGAACACCATTTCCTTGTAAAGGAATTGTTATGGTTCCGGCATTGCTGAATATGTTTAAATCGCCACTAAAATGTCCGGTTGTACTCGGGGTGAACACTACATTGATAGGTTGAGTGCTGCTGGCTGCGATGATTATCGGGATATTGTTAACGAAAAATCGATCCGAATTCACTCCGGTAATTATCAAAGAATCGATTCGCAGTTCGCCGCTGCCGGTATTGTTGATCGTAAGTGTGGCAGATTTACTGCTATCGACGCGAGTGTTGCCAAAGTTAAGTGAAAGCGGATCGATCGAAAATTCTATCACCACGCCGGTGCCGCTCAAAGCAATCGTTAGTAAGCTGTCCGAAGGGTCGTTACTAAGGATATGTATGGCTGCGGTTTTATCACCTTCGGAAGTTGGTCGGAATGTTGCCGATAGAAAAATGCTGTCACCGGGCAAAATCATCATTGGCAATGGCGGAAGGTTATCGATAAGGAACTGCGTGGAATCCATACCGGTAATGCTAACCGCTTGCACATCCAACACGATGTTACCCAAATTGGTAATGAGCAGCGGCACTGCCTTCATCGAATCTACCCGAACTCTGCCAAAACTAATAGAAAGCGGATTGACGACTATTCCGGGACGGGAACCGATTCCGCTAAGGGGAATGGACAAAAAATTGCTTTGCGGGTCATCGCTGAATAATTGTAAGCGGGCGCTTTTTAATCCTGATGAATCAGGCGTAAATATTACTGCGATGGAATCACTTTCCCCGGGAGGAATTGATAAAGGAAAAACGGGGTTGGCAACCTCAAATAGGGTGGAATCGGCGCCGGTAATGATTGCATCGTTGAGATTTAAAGCAACATTGCCGGTGTTGGTTACCAACAGCATCATTGTCGCCATCTCCCCCAACAACACATTACCGAATGCCAGTGAATCGGTATTTATGGCAATTTCCGGCGCAATACCAATTCCGCTTAAAGCAACGGAAACTATACCTTCATCCGGGTCGTTGCTGCTAATTTGCAGCGAACCGCTTTTGAGGCCACGGGAATCGGGCGAAAATTTTAGTGCGATAAACTGTTCCCCGCCTGCGGCAATGTTAAGGGGAAATGACGGCATCGTTACCATGGAAAACAGGCTTTCATCTTCGCCCGAAATGATGATGCTGTTTACGATTAGCAAATCCGTGCCCACGTTAGCAATCGTGAACGGGAGCGTGGCCATTTCGCCGACGCGCACGCTGTCAAAATCAAGTACCTCCAGGGGAACTTCGATATCCGGTTCGACGCCGCTGCCGGTTAGATTTACACTATCGTCTCCGCCATCGCTGTAAATTGTTAGCTCGGCGGCAAAGCTGCCGGCAGCATCCGGCAAAAACGAAATTGTAATGGAATCGCGCTCGCCACCAGCAAGCATTTGGGGAGACATTGTGACGGTAAAATTACCCGGGTTCAGCCCGCTAAGTTTTAAAGAATCAATCCGCAAGGGGGGCGTGCCGGTATTTTCGATAATTACCGGCTGTGCTTTTTGATCGTTCACCGGCACTGCGCCGAAATTTACGTCAGGCGTTATAATAGTTAACACCGGGGCAACTCCATTGCCGGTTAAAGAAACCTGAATTGTGTCTACATCGCTCAAAATCCTCAAAGAAGCAGTTCGGCTGCCAATTGCCGGCGGGGTAAAAGTAACCGGCAGGATTCGGGTTTCCTGGGGATTCAGTGGAAATCCGGCGGGATTGACGCTAAAATTATTTGCATTCGCCCCGGTTAACTCAACAGCGGTGATTTCGATAGCGGCAGTTCCGGTATTTTGAACCGTTAATTCCAGGGTAGAATCCCGGCCAACCAATACATTGCCAAAATTTAACATATTGGGATCGACCGTTAAATCCCCCATGGCTCCCTGGCCGGTTAATCCGATCAAAATTGATGGGGTTGCAGGATCATCGCTAAAGATCGTTACCGTTGCTGATTTTGCGCCGGGTTCGGTCGGGCAAAATTGCAGCGGAATCTCGTGGCTTTCTCCCGAAGGGATCGCTAACGGGCCGGAATTCCCAAGCACAAACTGGCCGGCATTGATACCGCCGAGTTGAATATTATTGACGTGTAAAATTCCGCCGCCGTCGTTTCGCACGGTCAGGTTGGTTGCCGAGCAAGTGGTTATCACAACGCTGCCGAAGTTTACGGTCTCCGGAATTACGGTGATAACGGGGACAACGCCCTCGCCGGTTAGCGGAATCAGGAGCGGGGATTCATCCGGGTCGTCGCTTTGCATGAGCAAATTTGCTGTTTGGGGGCCGGTTGCATTGGGGATAAATTGAATGGCGAGGGTATGGCTCTCTGCTGCTGCCAAATTAAAATTCCCGCCTCCGTTGATAATGGTAAATTGCTCGCCTCCGCCGAGA
>CAXHHS010001101.1:0-2469 GCA_964015645.1 uncultured bacterium | reverse complement strand
GCGATCAGCAAATTAGTGATCTAAAAGCACGTATTGCGGAAATGGAAGATCAAATGGGGTCGATTGCCGAAGAACAATCCGCATTAAAAAAGCGGATGGGGGCGAAAGAACGCGTACGCCAGCAATTTGCCACCATCGAGCGCATGTTTACCAGGGATGAAGCGCAGGTTTTTCGCCAAAAGGATGATGTGATAATCCGGTTGATCGGCTTAAATTTCGCCGTCGGAAGATCGACCATCGAGCCGCAATATTTTAGTCTGCTCACCAAAGTGCAAAATGCCATTAATACTTTCCCGGAAAGCCGTTTAACTATCGAAGGCCATACCGATTCTCATGGCTCCGATCAGCAAAATTTAACACTTTCGCAGGATCGTTCGATTGCCGTTCAACAGTATCTTTTGGCAAACATGCCTAACTTGAGTTCTTCGCAAATTGATGCCGTGGGCTACGGAGAAAGCAAACCGATTGCCAACAATAGCACGCGCGAAGGGCGCACAAAAAATCGCCGGATCGATATTGTCATTCACCCCAATATCCCTGAGTTAACAATGGAAAATTAATATACAAGTTGCAAAGGCTATGCAGATAATTTACATTTAGCGGGTTTAGCGCTTTTGCTATATTAATGTGTTGAAATTATGAATGACTGTGAAGTAGAATGCTTGAAGATCTTTCGTCGAAGTTAGAATCGATACTGAAAAGGGTACGCGGACAGGGAAAACTGACAGAAAAGAATATTGCCGATTCTCTCAAGGAAATTCGCCGCGCGCTTCTGGAAGCTGATGTGAACTATCGAGTGGTTAAGCAGTTTGTTGCAGATGTGCAAAAAAAAGCGGTTGGAGAAGCGGTTTTAAGTAGTGTCACACCTGGCCAGCAAATCGTAAAAATTGTGCATGATGAACTCGTCCAATTAATGGGCGAATCTCATACCGATATTAAAGTTGCCGGTGTTCCGCCTTCGATTATTATGTTGTGCGGTTTACAAGGGTCCGGTAAAACCACCTTTTGTGGTAAATTAGGCAGCTTTTTGAATAAAAAAGGCCGCCGCCCAATGCTGGTTGCAGCAGACGTCTATCGCCCGGCAGCAAAAAAACAACTCGAAGTGGTTGGCGGCAGTTTAAAGATTCCGGTGTATTCTACCGAATCGAACGACGCCCTGAAAATATGCAAAGAATCCATTAAAGCCGCTCGCGATAAAGCCTGCGATGTGCTAATCCTGGATACTGCCGGTAGATTGCACATCGATGAAGAAATGATGCGCGAGCTTGAAGCCATTAAAAAAGATGTCAAGCCGCATGAAATTCTCTTTGTCGCTGATGGCATGACAGGCCAGGATGCGGTTAACGCTGCCAAACAATTCCTGGAGCGCCTCGATTTTGATGGCGTTGTTCTCACAAAAATGGATGGCGATGCTCGCGGCGGTGCAGCGCTTTCAATTCGCGCAGTAACCGACCGTCCCATCAAATTTCTAAGCACCGGCGAAAAATTTGACGCCGTTGAAGCCTTTTACCCTGATCGCCTTGCGTCGCGAATTTTGGGAATGGGCGATGTCGTTACCCTGGTCGAAAAAGCCCAGGAAGCAATTGATGAAGAAGCAGCGATAAAACTTGAAAAAAAGATTCGCAAAGATCAATTTACGTTAGTAGATTTTTATGAACAATTGCAGCAAATAAAAAAAATGGGGCCTTTGGATCAACTCTTGGGAATGATTCCCGGGCTTGGGAAACAACTCAAAGGCGTTCAAATAGATGACCGCGCATTTGTTAGGGTAGAAGCCATTATAAATTCGATGACGCCGCGAGAGCGGGAAAAGCCACAAATCATTAATGGCAGCCGCCGCAAACGGATTGCCACCGGCAGCGGCACTCGTGTGCAGGATGTAAACAACTTGTTAAAGCAATTCGCCCAAATGCGCAAAATGATGAAAAAAATGAAAAACATGAAATTCCGCCCCGGCATGATGCCTAGCGGACTTCCTTTTTAAAATGGTTCAAATTTTGTAAATAAAAAAACGGAAGCAGAACTTCCTTTTTTTCGTAACAAAGTAGAGCTTTGCTGCAAGTATAAAATAGAAAACAATTAATTATTTTTATGAAATAAAAATAAACCGGAGGTAAAATTCATTGGCAGTAAAATTAAGATTAAAAAGAATGGGGCGAAAGAAACGTCCTTTCTATCGAATTGTAGCGGCTGATTCACGATCTCCTCGTGATGGGCGCTTTATTGAAGAAATCGGTTATTATAATCCCCTCACCGATCCTTCTATTGTGGAAGTAAAAGAAGACCGCGCACTGTATTGGCTTAGTGTGGGAGCCATTCCCTCTGACACCGTCAAAAACCTACTTCGCGATAAAGGCGTTACCCTGCGTCACGATTTGCAGAAACGTGGCGTTACGGAAGAAAAGCTGGAAGACGAAATGAACAAATGGGAAGCGCTTCAATCCACAAAACGCCAACGATTGGAAGCCA
>CAXHHS010001100.1:0-2476 GCA_964015645.1 uncultured bacterium | reverse complement strand
AAATCGAAAAGATAGTGGCCGTTATCATTGTTTTCACGCCATTCCGTAATGCCGGTGACTAACAACCCCTGGTCGAGGTCTAAAAAAATTTGATCGATGTTTTTCATAAAACTGTTGTAGCGAAAGCTAATTCCCCAGCGAACTTTGCGGTAATTTAATTCCAGGTCGGCGCGAACGAGGTGTTTCATGCGGTATTTCAGGATATTGCCCTCAGTGCTGGAACTGGTGCTATTGTAGCTGATGCCATCGCTATATTCAAGCCCCGGGGTAAGCGAAACCGGGTCTGTGTAGGTATAACCGGTAAGGGTTTGGATAAACACATCGCCAATTTTACCGCCACCGGATATCGAAATTTCTGCCCCACGAACCCGCGATTCCCCGGTATTCAGCGAGCGGAACCCCAGGCCAAACAAGGGGTCTTGCGCTGTGCCCCATCTTCCGAAGGTAAATTCCACAAAATTGTCGTAACGCTGATAAAAAAATGCCGCATCAACATAACCACTAAATTGTTTGATCCGAAATTGATGTTTGATCCCACCTTCGGCATTCCAGCTCGTTTCCGATTCCAAATCCTCCGTGGGGTAAATTGGCACCGGGTTCGCCGTTCTGATGAATTTTTCGGCAATGGTCGGAAATCGATACCCTTGCCCAAAAGAGCCACGCAAAAAGGTCGAATTTCCCAACCGGAAATTTAAACCGGAGCGAAAAATGGTTTTGGATTCCGTTTCATCATCGATCTCAAAATGCTCGAAGCGCACGCCAGCAGAAGCTGTCAAGCGATCAAAAAACACTTTATCTAGCTGCAAGTAACCGGCGAAATTGGTCGCTTTATGATTGCCGCTAAACAGTTGGGCCTCGCCAATGGTATGCTGGCCGACAATGCCGGCGGTTGCGGTAAATTTTTTCCACCCGGTTAGCGGTTCAAAATGCTGTTGAAGCTGGTATTCGCCATAAAACACATCGGAAAAATTTCCTTGCTCGTTGGTATTGTCGTTATCCAGCTTGTAATAACGGCCTTTTAAACTTTGGCGGGTTCCTTTGCTAGTGGTGTAGTTTATAAACGGATCGACTGTCAGTACCGTTTGCAGGGTACGGGTGGAAGCCCCGACAGCGCCGTCGGAGGCGAATGGCGCGTATATGCCGGAATCCGAATCTGCCCAAATAAATGTTCCCAGGGAGCGCCCTCGTTGATAATTGGTATTAAGCCCAAAATCCAATCCCGGTGCGCCGGGCGGCCGGTAGCGAAGATTCACATTAACCCGCCCCCGCCGGCTTGATGCACCGCGATCGCTTTCGAGATCATTTTGCCGCGGCCCGACATGCCCATTGTCCGTTAAGAAATTTCCTCCAACGATAAAATCCAGGTTCCTTTCGATAACGCGAGAGTGCAAAAAGCTGACATTGGAAGTGGTTGGCGTCTCTTCCCAGTATTTTGCGCCATCTACCCCCGGCGAGCTATAAATGCCGGTAAAAAAACTGATTTTGGTTTTCGGCTCAAGCCCGGGATAAGCTGTTCGCAAGTTGATAACGCCATTGAGCGCCGCAGAGCCGTATAACACGGATGACGCGCCTTTTATCACTTCTACCTGGGTAACGTTCTCAATTGGCATAAATCCCCAACTTGGCCTTCCGGCATCACCGGATAATACCGGTAGATCGTCGACAAGCGTCATTACCCGGCTGCCAGCACCAAAACTGTAGCCGCTGCCGCTGCGAATTTGCGGCTCGCTATCCACGATGATAACACCGGGGGTTTGCTGCATTACCTGGGTAATACTGGTGGCACTGCGGCCTTCTAACATACTCGGCCTTAATACTTCCATCGAAACGGTAACCTCGCCCAGGCTTTGTTCGAATTTTCCGGCAGAGACGACCACCGTTTCCGTCAAAATTGCGGATTCCTTCAAATTAATGTTCAAGGTGATCGTTTCATTTTCCGCAATGTCAATATCCCTGCGAATCGTTTCGTAACCAATATACTGAAACAAAATTCCATGTTTTCCGGCGGGTATCTCCAATTGATAATTTCCATTCAAATCGCTAGATGTGCCGGCAATTACGCCCGCGACAATATTAACGCCAATTAACGGCTCGTTCGATTTTGCATCGGTAATTTTTCCTCTAATAAAAGCCGCTTGTCCCCATCCGATTTCCAGGAGCGAGTAATTAATTATTAAAATCAACAATAGTTTTCTGCGCATCATTTTCTCCCATTTGGATTAACTTCGCAATGCACTTCCATTTCTTGGAGCGTGTACAGAAATTTGCCACCAAGCCACGAAATCACAAAGGAACTTTAAATTATTAGTGGAACTTGGTGCCTTTGTGACTTAGCGGCTATTTTCCAGGCACGCTCTTAACAAGTCTCGTTAAACTTTCCAACCGGTCAGAAGATCATAAAAAAACCTAAAATTGACAAATAAAATTTTTATGAGCCTGTTTCATCGCTTTCATATTCGAACAAATCACTTAAAAA
>CAXHHS010001099.1:0-2480 GCA_964015645.1 uncultured bacterium | reverse complement strand
AGATAATCGCGGGCGCGGGAGTAGCGGCGGGTTCGGGTGCGCAGCCGGAAGGTCAACGCTTTATCGCATAACCGTTGCGCGCGGAGATTGACGCGGAAGCTGGTTTGAGAGAAATTTAACCCGTTTTCGGTATTGTCAGTTAAGCGATAATTTTGCACCGATGCGCTGCCGCTAATTCGCGCAAACGGTACGCGGGAAATGCTCCTGCCGCGCTCCACCTCCGGGGAAACGATGGAAGAGCGAATCAACCAATCTTCCGGTTGAGTGTCGGTTTTCGTTTTTTTCTCGGAGATCAAGGTTGCAACATCACCTTTTCGAATGGTTTTTTGAGCGGATTGGATTTTGCAAGAAGCGGAAAAATCCGCTACAAAAATGATTTCGATTTCGGCGATAACATCTACACGATTTCGCAAAATTACTAACTGATCGCCAACGGCTAAACCGTGTTTTTTGCCACCCTCCAGGTAAACATTCTCCGCCGAAATAAATTCGACTTTAAATTGGCGGTTCTCCGTTTGCGCAAATATTACAGCAGTTAAAATGAATGTGAATAGAATGTTGATTCTCATGTTTATATAAACCAGACTATTTCTCTTTTTATGTGGCATCACTTCAAACTGATAAGCTTTACCTACTGCCTACTCAATGTCATTAAGTTAAGCGAAAATATGCGCAGAAGTCACCCTGAGCGGAGTCGAAGGGTGACGGTTTTAAGCGCGTTCCGCAATGCTTCGACTCCGCTCAGCATGACTAAAAATCCTTAACCTAATGACATTGACTGCCTACTTGCCCATTGCTTACTTCTCATCAATGGCAATCCTCACAATCTAACGGCACGGTTATTCCCCTTAAATTCAATGTTTTTAAGCTGATAGCGTCCAGGTATTCCCAGCGCACCGAGAGCAATTGATGGCAACCCTGGCAGTTTAAATCGAATCCTGCCTGAATATGGTTGGGATTTGTTGTCGCTAAATAATCCCCGATGTGGCAATTGGCACATTCTGCGGAGGTCATCGTAAATTCATTGCGCTGCTCGTCGATGTGGCAGGATTGGCAATCGACCGTTGCGTGAACGCCCACCAGCGCAAATCCCCGGGTGGCATGGAGATCGAAAATATTCTGCCGGTTTTCCCAACGTTCCGGTGTATGGCAGCTTTGGCAGGTAAAGCCAAATTGCCCGCGATGCACATCGGTATGGCAATCGGCGCAGGCCGTTCCCACTTTGGCGAATTCCGGGGTTTTATGACAACCGGCGCAAGGTGCATTTTCATGATTTCCGATTAGCAAATACCCGGTTTCGCGATGGTTAAAATCCAGCGATTGTTTGATCTTGAAAAAGGATTCCGGTGTATGGCAACTCTCGCAATCCCATTTTAGCGTACCGTGAGGATTTAGCACCGTGCTTTGCGCAGCAACGGAGAGCGATAGAAATAATATGATGATTACTGTTTTCATCTCTTTTTCTATTTTTAGTGGGCAGTAGGCAAAAAAGTTGCCTACTTGCCTACTGCCTACTACCAGTCATCCCCCCCGTGACACGCACTACATTTCGTATCCAACGGTTTAAATTTGACAAACCGCATTCCGTTTTCTTCGACTTCAAAATGGCAGTCTTTACAGGAAACCATTTCGTGCATGCCGCTAAGTGAAAAGCGGGAATCGCGATCGTGATCGAAATTATCCGGTTGCCAGCGATTGGCCGTATGGCACTTTTGGCAATCGGTGATGCGAGCGGCTCTACCGTTGATTGCAACTGCGACAATAAACTGTCCCCGGTGCGGATCGCGGTGGCAATCCTGGCATATCAAGGGCATATCGGTAAAATTCAGCCGTTCCGTGCTGGTGGCAACATCCACCGGCTGATGGCAGTCGCGGCAGGCGATTTTCTTATGCTGGCCTTCCAATTCAAAGTTGGTTTGCGAATGGTTAAATTCGATTGCAGCCCAGCTTTCCACTCGATGGCAAAATTGGCAACCTTCAATTCGCTTAAATTTATCCACTTCGCCCAAATGAGGATCTTTGTGGCAATCCTGGCAAGTTGTGGCTTTGATGGTAAAGCGATTAAGTTTCAACATTGAACGGCTGCTTCTGCCGAGTTGCGGGCCGCCGGCATGGCAGGCAATACAGGCGATTGCCAGGTGCGCGCCCTCCAGCGGAAAATCGGCCTGCTGATGATCCTGAATGGTAAACGTTGACGGCGAAAACCCTTTTTCCGTATGGCATTCCTTGCATGCACCGCGAGAACTGCTCGCTAAAAATTGCCCGCGATGAAAATCCGAATGGCAATCGCTGCAATAATCGAATTTGACGCCGCGATGCGGTTTGCCCGGTTTATGGCAGGATTCGCATTGCACGAATTTGTGTTTTCCCCGGAGCGGAAAGCGCGTTTTATTATGATTAAATTGATTGGCCGGAACTTCTGACCAACCTGACGCTGTCTCTTATACACATCTGACGCTGCCGACGAGCTTCTTGGTGTA
>CAXHHS010001098.1:0-2486 GCA_964015645.1 uncultured bacterium | reverse complement strand
GAGATGCAATGGAGTCTCGTGGGCTCGGAGATGTGTATAAGAGACAGAGGTAACTCAAAACATTAACCCGGTTGCTGCCAATCCCCTGGTGCGTAAAATTTTGGTGGAAAAACAGAAGCTTTTGGGAAAAGACGGTGGCGTTGTAATGGATGGAAGGGATATTACAACCGTGGTATTCCCGGATGCCGAGCTTAAGATTTTTATGAAAGCATCAGCCGAAGAACGAGCACGGCGCCGGGTGAATGAATTGGAAAAAAATGGCGTTGCTGCTAATTTTAAAAAAGTGCTCGAAGAAATCGAAAACCGTGACCAGGCAGATTTTACCCGCAAACACAGCCCGCTAACCCAGGCGCCAGATGCGGTTGTCATCGATACAACCCGGCTTTCTATAGAAGAACAGGTAGAGGAAATTTATCAATTAGCATTTAACATTATAAATCAAAAGAAAGCCGGTACAATATAAACTTTCACTATTTTTCTCCTCCCAACACCGTTTGAAAAGCAGTCAATGAGCGTTTGTAGATAATTGTGCTACTCAAAAAAGTAGCGTCATAATTTGAACAATCGCCTTGTATAAATCATATACTCTAAATATATTTGGCATTTGAATAAAATGGAGGTAATACTAGCGAAAATAAAGATACATAATATGTCTGTTTGATGTGAAATGAGTGACTAAAAATTTTATGATCGGCCATCAGCTAGTACTGTGTAAACAGCGATTATTATTTCTGCTATTTACCTCTATTATTGCATTTTGCGGAGTTCTGCAAGCGCAGGGATTTCAGCGGCAATTAACACCTGTAAATGTTGTTCCGCTTTTTGAACCATCCTACGAAGGGCTGGAACAATATTTTGTGGATTCCACCCTGTTCGAAATTAGACTATCGCGATTTACTCGAAAAACAACTTTAGACACCTCCCAGAAATACATCATTATCCAAGAAGATTTATACGACCGTCCATACCGGCTGCCGGTTACGGTAGAGTTGGAATACTACGTTGCAGAACGCCTGGAACACGATATAGATTTCGTATGGCAAAAAAGCCTTCAGAAACAACTGCGACTTGCTCAGCAGCGCGGTGCCGGCGGAATTGAATTAAACATCCCGGTTAAGATCAAAAGTAAAACGTTTCAACGAATTTTTGGCGGCGACCGCGTCGGGTTGCGCGTTTCCGGGAATATTAGTTTTGAACTGGCCGGAAGAGCCGAAAGCCGTGAAGGATCGGCGATCTCGTCCATTGAACAGCGCGGAACCTTTTCTCCCAAGTTTAAACAAACCCAGCAATTCCGGGTAGAGGGCCGGGTAGGGGATAAGGTAACCGTGTCCGTAGATCAAAACAGTGAGGCAACTTTCGATTTTGAAAATACCCTGAAATTGATTTACGATGGCGACGAAGATGAAATTGTGCAGAGAATCGAAGCGGGGAATGTTGGATTATCACTTCCATCAACCAATTTTGTTTCTACTTCATCAAATAATACCGGCCTATTTGGCCTTAAAACCGAATTACAGGTTGGTAAATTTAATTTTATCGGAATTGCCAGCTTGCAGCGCGGGGAAAATGAGAATATTTCTATCTCCGGTTCGGCCCGCGAACAAACTTTTCGGATTAAAGATTACGAATATGTTGATAACCGATTTTTCTTTGTTGATACGGTTTATCGGGAATCATTTGAGCGCAGTTTAAATACCAATCAAATGATCTTGCAATTGGATCAATCCCGCGAAATTGTGCAGCTCGACGTTTGGAAAACCACAACCGTGGTAAACAACACCAGTTTTAACGAATCCTTTGAGGGACTGGCCGGTGTTAATCCCAACGATTTAGCGCAGAACCCTGATACGGAAGAAATTCCCGGTACCATCGAAGGTGGCCGCTTTAAACGCCTTGTCGAAGGGGTTGATTATCGCTACGATTACCAGCGAGGGTATTTTTGGCTCCTTAGCCAGGCGCAAAACCAGGATATTATCGCTGTTTCTTATTTGGATGCTGCCGGTAATCAAGTGGGAACCTTATTTCAGGATGTAGAAGCACTTGTGGGCGATACCACCAATACGGGTACCGACCCTCAAATTTTCCTTAGATTAATTAAACCCAAAGGGGTAAACAATCCCGATTTCCCCGTTTGGCCTTTGACGCTGAGAAATGTCTATAATTTGGGAGCATCGGGCGTTACGGCAGAGGGGTTTGACGCCAAAGTAATTTTCTCCATTACCGGCGAAGATCAGGATGTTGATCAGAAAGAAGGAAAATCTTACAATTTTTTAATGGGATTGGATCGCCTGAATGAGCAGGGAGATGTCGTATCGGGCGGTGATAAAATTATTGATAAAAGCCAGTTTTTCATATTTGATTTCCAAAACGGGTATCTCATTTTTCCATCCCTAACGCCATTTTCGCCCGGTAACGATCTGGACTCTCAAGATGAATTTAACTTCGACTCCGAACGCCATGTCAACATTTACAATACCACAGATCAA
>CAXHHS010001097.1:0-2491 GCA_964015645.1 uncultured bacterium | reverse complement strand
GTTTAATGACCCGCTGCCGACCCTCCTCGCCTGCCGCGACCTTGTAAAAAGCTGCGCCTGCGAATCCGGCTGCCCTTCTTGCACCGGCCCCATTTTGGAATCCGGCGAAGACGCTCGCGCCCATAGTTTGCTCGTTTTGGAATTTGTGTTGAACCAATTGGCTCTCAAATAAGTTGAAAAGATGCCCGAAGCTAATTCGGGGAACCCCCAAAAGAAAGGGGCTGGCTGGAAAATGGAAGAATCGGAGAATATTCCCCGGTTCACCGATTCTCCCATTCCCCGATTCTTGCGAGAGGTATGAAAAATTTTCGTACAAGAAACGGGGGAAATCGCCGATAAATTTGTATATTCTTATGTGGAGTTAGTTTCCGCAAGATGTGCCTGGGAACCTCCCGGAGATTTTAAGCCAAGTTTGAAATCAAGATAGAGGCAAAAAATAGTTAAACGTAGCAAATACGCTATCCTGGAACCTCCGGGAGGTTTAAATAGCACACATACCGTGAAATTATTTTGGGGATTAGATGGGCAACCTGTTTTATTACATTTTCATTCCGGTTGGATTATGGATATTTCTCTCCTGCAATGCCCCACGCAATAACCCCTTCGATCCCCAAAACCCCGGCAGCCCGTTTTCCGTTTTGGAAGGCAAAATTCAGACGTTTAGTGTGCCACGGCAAAATCTCTCGGAGGTGACCGTTCTTTGGGAAAATGAAGATGTGCGAGTTCTCTCCAATGAAACCGGCCAATTTACCATTGAAAAAATTCTTCCCCAAGATGGCTGGGTAATCTTCAACAAAAGCGGTTACCACCGGGATTCGCTGCAAATCCAATGGGGCGCGCTGAAAAGAATTTCCCTGGATCACTTCCTGAACGCCCTGCCGCAACTCGATAGCCTGGATGTCTTTAGCGTGGTTACCAATCGCCATGGATCGCCGCAAAAATTCGAGGTAGTCCTGCGTTCCGGCCTCTCGGATGCCGATAATGATATCGACTCCGTGTTATGGTCAATTCCGGAGCTGGATCAGACCGGTTTTTTGCAGTTTGATGCCAGCGATAATCTTTACAAATCCGTTTTCGAAACCTTTTTGCTGCCGAATGAGGAAATTGTCGGGCACGATTTTGTATTCACTGTAAAGGATTTGTTCGAAACAAAAGTTGTTGTGGGAAGGGAATCGATCAAACGCGTTATCAAACAAGAGGCGATTCCCATTTTTCCCCTCGGCGGAGAAATGGTTTCGTCAATGCCGCAGTTGCGCTGGCAGCGGTTTACGCCGGGATTTACGCACACCTACCGGCTGGAAGTGTTTGAAATTATTGCCTTTTCCGACCCGCTGCTAACCTGGGAGATTGAAGGCGTTCCCCCGGACAGCATAAGTTTTACCGTTGATTCGCCTTTGAACGCCGGGGAATATTTTTGGGTTATCTGGGCTATTGACGAATTCAAAAACCGTGCTCGCTCAAAACCGGTAACTTTTGTAGTTGAATAGTGCTCAAGTGTTTAAGAAGCACGAACACTTGAACACAAAAATACTAAAAACGCCATGAATGAAATCGCCATCAATAAATTGGATGAAATCCAAAGCATTACGAAATCCCAATTCGATATTCTATACCGCGTTAGCCAATTGCTCAACTCCGCAGTGTATAAAGATAGTTTAATTGAAGAAACACTGGATTTGGTGGTTAAGGTGATTTGTGCTGAGCGAGGATTGTTTGTTAAATACGAAGCGGAACAGGGCGATTTCTCCATTATCGCCGCCCGCAATATTCAACAGGAAACGATAGCGGATATCTCGGAATTTTCATCGGGCATTTTGCAGCAAGTCATCAGCAAAAAAGAACCCTGCCTCTATCACGATGTGCAAAGCGATCCCGATTTGTCGCAGTTTAAAAGTGTACTAATTCAGAGTATCAAATCCGTTATCGGCGTACCGATTTTTTACCGGGGCGAGGTTTGGGGCGTTATTCTGGCCGACAGCCGCGAAAATCGTCAGGAATTTTCCGACGAGAACCTGCTCTTTTTGAATTTTTTCTCCAATCTCGTTTCGCTGGCGTTAGATAAAATTATCCGTTTTGAGGAGCTGGAAGCCGAGAACCGCTTACTGCGCAACCAATTGGAAGCGGAGCACACCCTTCCCGGCATGATTGGCGAAAGCGCTCCGATGCGGGAATTGGCCGCTCTCATCCATCGTGTTTCCCGCACTGATGCTACCGTGCTCATTTTAGGTGAGAGCGGCACCGGCAAAGATCTCGCCGCGCGTGCCATTCATCAATTGAGCTTGCGTAAATCCAACCCCTACCTGGCACAATTTTGCGGCTCCATTCCCGATACGCTGTTGGAAAGCGAGCTATTCGGCTATAAAAAAGGGGCATTCTCCGGCGCAACATCAGATAAAAAAGGCCTCTTCGAAGTCGCCAATGGCGGCACGTTTTTCCTGGATGAAATCTGTCTCTTATACACATCTGACGCTGCCGACGAGCTTCTTGGTGT
>CAXHHS010001096.1:0-2497 GCA_964015645.1 uncultured bacterium | reverse complement strand
CACCAAGAAGCTCGTCGGCAGCGTCAGATGTGTATAAGAGACAGTGTTAAAACATGTTATCTCCCCTTCTCAAAAAACCACCCCCTGTTTTTGTGAATATCTCACCAAACACACTTATGGTATATAGTACCTTAGAAACATTTTGATTGTGATAAGAGATTGATACGAAAGTTATGAGCCGGAAGAACGGAAAAGGCAAAATTAAAATTGCACATATATTGAACTGCCTGGGCGGTGCTGGTAAAGAATTGGGGATTTTAAAATTAATCGATCACATGAATCGCGACATCTTTGACTCCTATCTCGTTGTGATCGATAAAGTGTATTCACATATCGCCCCGCGGTTAGATCCGTATAAAATTATTCACCTGAATGCCGGTGAAGGCAACCAAATCGATCTGCCGTTTAAACTGGCGAAAGTGTTTCGGAAAAATAAATTTGATATTATTCATACTCATTCCTGGGGAACATTGGTAGAGGGCGTTGTCGGGGCAAAGTTCGCGCGATCTCCAGCGATTATTCATGGCGAGCATGGCACATTCCCCGAACAATTCCCGCACACCCTGGTGCAGCGTTTTTTTTGGGGGAGGGCAGACAAAATGCTCTCGGTTTCCGGTTTATTGGGAAAAAAGCTCTCGCAGGCAACAAAATTCGATAACCGGAAAATTCACGTCATTTTGAATGGCGTCGACCACAGCAAAATTTTTCCGTCGGAAGACAAGCGAAGGGAGTTTCGCCAAAAATTCGGGTTTAAGGAGGATGATTTTATTGCCGGCACCGTAGGGCGGTTAAATCGTGTAAAAAATCACCCGATGATCGTTCGTGGGATTTCAAATATTATTAAAAAAGGAGAGGCAGTGGAATTTGCACTGGTTGGCGGTGGTTCGCTGGTCGATTCTCTGGGCAAAGAATTAAAAATGCTGGCAGCAGAATTGGATGTTACCCAACACTTCCACTTCCTGGGGTATCATAAAGACATGAATATGGTTTACAATGGGTTTGATGTGTTTACATTAACCTCCTTTAGCGAAGGTTGCTCCAACGTAATCCAGGAAGCGATGTTTGCCGGAAAACCGGTAATTGCAACCAATGTCGGCGGTAACCCGGAACTGGTGCAAGATGGCGAAACCGGTTTTTTGGTAGATAGCGATAACGATCACCAATGGTCGGAAGTATTACGCACGCTCAAAAACAACCCGTCGGTGTTGAAAAAGATGGGCGTTCAATCGTATGAATATGCGCAGAATCACTTTTCACTGGCTAAAATGGTGAACTCCTACGAAGCGGTTTACCTGGAAGCTTGCGGAAGGAACCAAATATGAAAACGACTGCTCCCAAAGCTTTTTCGATTGCAATGATGGGCGATGCTATGCTTGACCGGGATGTTGGCGAGCACTTTTTCAAAAAGCCGCAAGATTTTAAATTTGAGGCGTTAAATAAAACGCTGAATGCGTATGATATCATTTTGCTGAACCTGGAAACCCCGGTCGGAATAAACGGTACACCGCATCCTATTCAGCAGCCACGCGTTACATTTTGCAGCCACCCGGATACGCTGCAAATCCTTAAAAATCTTAATGTTACGGTGGTTGCCTTAGCCAACAATCACATGCTGGATTATGGCCCGGTTGCCCTGGGCGAAACGCTCGATTACCTCGATCAATCCGGCATTAAATACGCCGGTGCCAGTCGCAATTACGAAGAAGCCAACCAACCGGCTTTGTTGGAATGCAATGGCAAAAAGCTGGCATTCCTATCCTATGTGTTTATTTATTCTGCCAGTACGTTGGCGGCAACAAAAAATCGAGCGGGTGTATCCGACCATCGAATTGACAACATTCTTCCGCGAATCCGGCGGTTAAAATCACAAGGATACCAGGTCTTTGTAACCATACATTGGGGACACGAATATTCATTTTACCCCATTCCGTATCAACGCCGGCAAGCGCGGCAGATGATTGACAACGGTGCCACAATGGTAATCGGCCACGGCCCGCATTACCCGCAGGGAATCGAAGATTACAATGGCGGTAAAATTATCCACAGCCTGGGCAATTTTATTTTTGATGAACCGTATTTTTATGCCAATCGAAGTTTTATCTACGGCGTGGAAGTGACTGAGGATAATCGCTTGCAAAACGAGCGGATTTACCCGCTTCATATCATCAACCATATTCCCACGCTCGTTAACGGCAAAGATCAAGCCTGGTTGGAAAAGCGCATTTGCGCCCTGGGAAAAATTTATCAGCGTAAATCACCGGAATTTTGGAAAATGATTACCAATAAGTGGTTTCGTGATATTATGTTTCGCGTTCGATTTATGCGGTCGTTCAAGTTTTTCACCTTACCGCCGATGTCCTTTTATTTTGAAGTTAGTTATTGGGATTATGTGAAGTACTTTGGAGAGAAGATAGTTGATAAGATAAAGGGTAGAAATTAGAAAGATGCTGGATGCTGGATGCTGGATGCTGGATGCTGGATGCTGGATGCTGGATGC
>CAXHHS010001095.1:0-2500 GCA_964015645.1 uncultured bacterium | reverse complement strand
ATGTGTATAAGAGACAGTCCTTACGTTAAACTCCCCATTGTCACCGGGATGGGGATTGGTAGAAACATTATCATCATCAAAACCGTACAGGCAGCAATTGCCATTGATGGAAAATACGGCACACTTTCGGAAATTGCCTACGCCCTGCAACTCAACAAACCGGTCTATGCCCTGGATTCCTGGAATGATATTCCCGGTGTTATCCCGGTAAACACGCCGGAAGAAGCGGTTAAGAAAGCATTTGAAACTTGATGTTCGAAACTTGAAATCGGTAAAAGGGAGTTTAACCCAATCTTGTTTCTTCTGTCAAAAAAACAATCAAATAATGGCAAAATCTGCATTTAAAGCAAAAATTTACGGTGTAGTGCAAGGCGTGGGGTTTCGGTACTTCACTGCTCGTCAAGCAGCGGTTTATGATGTTACCGGTTATGTCAAAAACCTGCCCGATGGAACGGTGGAAACGGTTGCCGAAGGCGAAAAAGATGTTTTGGAAAACTTTTTGAAAGTATTAAAAAAAGGGCCTTATGGCTCCGTTGTTGAAAATATTGATATCGATTGGCAGCAGCCGGCAAACCGGCACCAGGATTTTAGGATTACCTACTAACAGAGTATTATAATTGATTAAAGAATGATTTATTATGAATAAAATGGCTAAATGACTGGGAATGGCTGGATGGTTAAATAGTTGTTTCTTAGCCATTTAGCTATCCAACCATTCAACCATTAATAAACCCATCACCCCTTAATTATTCTGGAGAGGCTATGATCAACTTCGCTTCCTATATTCGCAACATTCCCGATTTTCCAATTAAAGGCATTCAATTCAAAGATATTACCACGCTCTTAAAGGAGCCGGATGTATTTGCAAATGCTATCGATCAAATGTATTCCCCTTTCCGCGACCAGGAGATTACCAAAATCATTGGCATTGAGTCACGCGGGTTTATTTTCGGGTCGGCGATAGCGTATAAATTGAACCTCGGGTATATTCCCGTGCGCAAACCGGGAAAATTACCGGCAGAAACCCTCAGCGAAGAGTACCAATTGGAATACGGCAAAGACAGCCTGGAAATCCACGTTGATGCCATAAATGACAACGACACCGTTTTAATCGTCGACGATCTGCTGGCAACCGGCGGCACCGCTGCTGCCACCTGCCAGTTGGTAGAAAAATTAGGCGGCAAAATTGCCGGCGTCTCTTTTTTAATCGAATTAGCCGAACTGAATGGCCGGGAAAAACTTGGTGGGCTTAATGTGCAGGCGTTGTTGACGATGTAAGTTCTGCCAATATATTAGAACGATAGCCAGTTTCTTAATATCATTACAAAAGGAAATTACTTACCTGAAACCTAAGGAGTCTAAATCCGATTATGAAAATAGCTTATGTCTTTGCATTGCCCAGGTCTGCCAGTTATAAATTAGCCCAGATGATTTTACCGCAACTCGAAGCCGGTACCCACGGTGTTGAGGTAGTTGGAATGTTTTTCTTTGATGATAATACTTTTTTTTTAAGAAAAGGCGACCCGGTTGGGGAAAGATTAGCCAGGGTCGCCAAAGAAAAAGGAATATTGTTGATGATGTGTGATATGTGCGCTTTGGAACGCAACTTAGCTGAAGGCGAGCCAAGATGGTGTGATGCCGATGGCCAGGGGCGAACGGAGCCGGGAGAGATTAACACGGTCAACACAGTTGACGGGGTAGCGGTTGGTTGCTTCCCTGACTTATACTCGGCTCTTTCCGGAAATCCTCCGGACCAGGTAATCACCCTGTAAGGTTTTTGGGATTATGAGTGCTCTATTCAAAATCAATCCAAAAACAGAAATAAAGTTGAAAACATGATGAACCGGTGTGTTCAATTATTTGCTATCACAGTTTTGATCGCTTTCGGTTGCCGTTCTAACCCGGCGACCGAAACATCGCTCAAGCTCTACGTCTTTGACTGCGGAAGATTGAATTTCGACAGCATAGAACCGTTTTTCGGAATTTCCGATGATGAAACGGATGTGAGAGATTTTGTTGTGCCTTGTTATGTAATCGAGCATGAAAAGGGGCGGCTTTTATGGGAAGGTGGATTACCATCAGACCTTACAGATATTGATGGTTGGAAAGAGATGGAAGGCGGTTGGCGAATGCGATTGGATAAAACCTTTCAAGAACAGATCGCTGAGATAGGTTTATCCATGAGTGATTTTGATTATATGTCATTTTCACACTTTCACTTTGACCATGTGGGCATTGCTAATGAAGTGAAAGGTGCAAAACTGATTATTCAAAAGCGCGAATATGAAGCGGCTTTTGCCGATAGTGTAACAGCGCCGGGCTTCTCTCCCGAACTATATACTAATCTTAAAGAAGCAGAAAAAATAATCATTGAAGGAGAGTATGATGTATTTGGTGACGGGCGTGTTCGTCTAATTCCAGCCCCTGGCCATACGTTGGGCCATCAAGTTTTATATCTGTCTCTTATACACATCTGACGCTGCCGACGAGCTTCTTGGTG
>CAXHHS010001094.1:0-2501 GCA_964015645.1 uncultured bacterium | reverse complement strand
GTAGCATTTTAATATCCTTATTAGATAAAAAAAACAAATTTATTTTTGAAAATTATGAATCGAATGATCGTATTTTTCTATTTGGTTTTAGTCGTGGTGCCGCTACCGTTCGGAGCCTCTCAAGTTTTATCCATTATTTTGGTATCCTACCCAAATCCCGTCCAGAGTTGATCAAAAAAGCTTACAAGATTTACAAAATTTCGAATATTGATAAGAGAAAGCGCAAGGCACAAGAATTTTTAAGTAAACATCATACAATGTGGACAAAAATCAAGTTCATTGGATGTTTTGATACGGTTGCGGCACTGGGCCTGCCATTTAAAGCGGCCAGTGTTTTTCTTGATGGGATTCCGGGTTTCAGACACAAATTTCACAATTTCAGATTAAGTGAAAGTGTCGAAAACGCCTATCATGCTGTGGCTATCGACGATGAAAGATTAACGTTCCACCCACTCCTTTGGGATAAAGAAACCCTGGACTACCAGGAAGTGCAGCAAGCCTGGTTTTGCGGAATGCATACTGGTGTCGGTGGAGGTTATAAAGACCATGGCATCTCAGACATTCCACTTGTATGGATGACTGAAAAAGCGACAAAACATGGGCTATTAATATATCCTCATCATAAGGTCGAAATTGCCGAAGACGCGAACGGGTTCATGAATGACTCTCGCGGGAAACCGCTCACGAAGCTATATCGTCGAAAGGTTCGCACCTGGGATCCTAATCGCGAGGATAAACCAGTAGTGCATGAAAGCGTTCTGAAGCGCACCCAAAATCGAAAAAATCAAAAAGACCCGCAATACCGCTCCTGGATTTTAGATATTGACTATGAAGTAGAGCCTTGGATTCATTATAAAGATCAAAAATGGACCACAAAATAGATAATTTTAAAAGAAGGAGGTATTAAAGATGGGAAAGGTATTTGAACGTGTTGTTGTTGTCTTCCTGGAAAATACAATGAGAAGCTCTGCATTGGCGAACCCTTATTTGAATTCGCTAAGAAAAAAAGGCGTGTTTATGACAAACGCGCAAGGTGTCACCCATCCTTCTCAGCCCAATTACATTGCAACGATTGCCGGTGATACGATGGGTATTGCGGATGATGCTGCGCATTATGTGGAATGGTATTGGGTTACACCGACTTCTGAGCAGGGCAAAACTACAGGCAGCTACCGCTATCATGAAGAAGGCTTCAG
The DNA here is from genome assembly GCA_964015645.1 of uncultured bacterium. GTDB lineage: Bacteria > Calditrichota > Calditrichia > RBG-13-44-9 > J075 > CAXHHS01. The sequence continues at coordinate 1,305 of CAXHHS010001094.1, read as the reverse complement.
CCCGGTAACGATTGTTGACCTGCTCGAGGCTAAAAATCTTAGCTGGAAGTGTTACGCCGAAGACCTTCCGCCAGATGCCGAATACAAAGATAAGCTACAGTATGATTTGAGTAAATCGCCAGCTGAGAATCTTGCCAACGTGCCGCCGGATAGTTTTCCCTATGCCCGTAAGCATGTTCCATTTCTTTCCTTCCCGAGTATTGTTTCTGACCCAAAACGCCTGACTCGAATTGTTAATGCTTGCGAATTTGAAATTGATTTGAATAGCGAGACCGTGCCACACCAACTGCCCCATTTCAGCCTTTACGTACCCAATTTGCTGAATGATGGGCATAACGTAACGGAGGAAATCTATCGTCCGGCTGCGAATAATACCGATCTCGGGCAGGATACAGCGAATCTCGATAATATCGCAAACTTTCTGACGTCTTTTCTTGGCGACGACCCGGTATCAAAATTCCCGCCGGAGACGCTCATCGTCATCACCTTTGACGAAGCGTATCCTTACCCATTTGACTATGGGATTTATGCCCTGTTAATCGGCGATTTTCTTGAGCCGGGCACTATAAACACAGCTCCTGTCAATCACTATAGCCTGCTGCGATCTATTGAAGAAAATTTTGGCCTCGGTTCTCTAAATCGCCACGACGCCATGGCTCGTCCTTATTGGTTTTTGCGGGACTAATACCGGGAGATGGGTATTTAACTTGCTGCGGGTTTTAGGTATATGAAGATTGGTTTAGCGGTGTAATAATCGTCAAACCAAATCGGAATCCTGATTCAACTTGGTTGAAAACCGCTTCGCCAAAATCACTTATCTGTCGCTATCTATATTGGTGCTACACAATCCTACCGCAAATACACCATCTTCTTAATCGCAGTGTGATCTCCGGTTTTAACCCGGTAATAAAATATTCCACTCCCAACCGTTTCACCACTATCGTTTGTTGCATCCCAGGTTGCGCTGTAAAAACCCGCTTCGCGATGTTGATTGAGCAGTGTTCTCACCCGTTGTCCCAGCGTATTATAAATGATGATCTCCACGTTTCCCGGTTGTGGAATGGCGTATTTAATAATCGTAGTTGGGTTAAAGGGATTGGGGTAATTTTGTGAAACGCTAAATTCAGCAGGAACAATACCTTCCGACTTGTTTATCTGAATTTGCTTAACTGAAGAATTTACAATCCGAATTGGCACGCCCTCCCGAATTTGCCGGGCAGTGGATTCCGAATTGCCGGTTATTTCTTTCAGTACATAATGGAAGTTTTCCGATTCGGGCAGGTTTTTCAATTCGGCGGTCAGGGG
>CAXHHS010001093.1:0-2502 GCA_964015645.1 uncultured bacterium | reverse complement strand
AGCGTCAGATGTGTATAAGAGACAGATATGATATGTAATAAAACGATCATTCCCCCCTCACTGGCGAATCATTACCCGGCGCCTTTTTATTTTACAGCACTATGAAATTTTTTCCGGCACAATTTACTCATTTCGTACAAAACCCTTCCAGTATTAGAAATCTCACGCTGCTGGTGCGATTTGTAATATTGCTCGTCATCATCGTAACGGTTTACAGCATCCTCTTCCATTATATTATGGCCTGGGAGGGCAAAGAATATAGCTGGGTAACGGGATTTTACTGGACGCTGACAGTAATGTCCACCCTGGGATTTGGCGACATTACCTTTGACAGCGATTTGGGGCGAATTTTCTCAATTTTTGTGCTACTGTCCGGGGTCTTATTTTTATTGATCGTATTGCCCTTTACCTTTATCCAGTTTTTTTATGCGCCCTGGATGGAAGCGCAAACAGCCGCCCGTGCCCCCCGGGAACTCCCGGAAAAAACCAGCGGCCATGTGATAATGACCTATTACGGCACGGTAACCAGCACGCTCATTAAAAAGTTAAAACAATATCAATATCCCTATGCCGTGTTGGTTCCGGAATTGCAAGAGGCATTACATCTTTCAGACCGGGGTATTAATACAGTCGTTGGAGAACTGGACGATCCGGAAACCTATCGAAAGATTCGAATCGAAAAAGCGGCAATGATCGTTACGACCCGTAGCGATGTTGTAAACTCAAATGTCGCTTCTACTGTACGGGGAGTATCCAAAGAAGTACCCGTCGTTGCAACCGCCAGGGATCCGGCTTCGGTTGATATTTTGGAATTAGCTGGCAGCACCCATGTTCTTCAGCTTGACGAAGTAATGGGACAATCCCTCGCCCGCCGCACTATTGGAGGAGATGCGATGACTCACCTGATCGGTAATTTTGATAAACTCTTGATTGCCGAGGCCAACGTTGCCGGCACTCCCCTTGTTGGTAAAACACTGAAGGAAAGCAGGTTGAGAGAAATAACCGGTGTAACGGTTTTGGGGGTATGGGAAAGAGGTAAATTTGAAACAGCCGGTCCGGAGACGGCGATTACGCCGAACACTGTGCTGGTATTAGCCGCTTCTCGCGAACAGTTAAAGCAATACGATGCGCTGTTTTGTATTTATCATACAAAAGGAGAGCCGGTCGTTATTATCGGCGGAGGGCGGGTTGGCCGGGCTACTGCCCGGGCGCTTGAACGGTATAAGATAGACTACCGCATTGTAGAGAAGTCCCCCGAACTCATTCGCGACGACCGGAGATATATTGCCGGAAACGCAGCAAACCTTGCCGTTTTGGAAAAAGCCGGGATAATGGAAGCGCCTTCCGCTATTATTACCACCCACGATGATGATACTAATATTTATCTCACGATCTATTGCCGCAAGCTGCGCCCGGATATCCAGGTTATCAGCCGGGCTACTTTGGAAAGAAATGTGGCCACCCTTCACAGGGCTGGTGCCGATTTTGTAATGTCTTACGCCTCAATGGGTGCGAACATCATATTTAATCTGCTGGATCGCAGCGACATCTTAATGGTCGCCGAAGGCCTTGATGTATTTAGAGTAAAACTGCCTGCGTCACTGGCTGGTAAAACCCTGGCTGAGTCCGGCATTCGCCCAAAAACCGGTTGCAATGTCGTGGCTATTGTTTGCCAAGATGGAATGCAATTCAACCTTGATCCCCATCTGCCTTTTCCGGAAGAATCGGAGATCATCCTGATTGGCAGCGTGAAAGCAGAAAACTGCTTCCTCGAACTCTACGGAAATTAATGAAAACGATTTTAAATTCCGGTATTGCCAATTTACAGATAATTATCTATTTTCGTCACAGAACTTAAAACCTGTTTAATTTTCTGCGGATATTCATGACCAAATTATCCCGGCTAAATGCTTAGTGATTGAATATTAAGGTTGTGAGATTGTATCCTGACATAGTGCTATGGAAGAACGTGTAGAATTCAAGCGAAATATCGGCCTTTTCATGGCGGTCATGATTGGTATTGGCGCTATGATGGGCCCTGGTATTTTTGCCTTGCCTGGTGAACTCGCGCACATGGTCGGCCCGTTGGGTATATTTGTCTATTTGGCAATGGGACTTGTGACGCTAACGACCGCTCTCAATTACAGTGAGCTAGGGGCTGCCATCCCACTTGCAGGCGGGGGCTACTCGTTTACCAGCCGGACACTTTCCAGGCCTATCGCGTTTTTCACTGGCTGGTTCTTGTGGATTGGCAATACCGTGGCCTGTGCGATGTATGCGGTTATCTTCGCCCTTACGATTCGCGCCTACTTTTGGGCAGAAGCAAATATCATTATTTTGATTTTTGCGACCACCCTACTATTCTCTGCCATTAACTTCCGGGGAATGTCCGAATCGATTAAGGTCATTACTTTGATGAATTTAGTAGAACTGGTAATTCTGATAGGGATCGCCATACCTGTCTCTTATACACATCTGACGCTGCCGACGAGCTTCTTGGTG
>CAXHHS010001092.1:0-2504 GCA_964015645.1 uncultured bacterium | reverse complement strand
ACGTATAACGGATTGATCTCCAACTCCGAAATTTCCGAAAAATCGCAGGCGATTTGTGACATGCGCATCATGACATCTAACACTGCATTTCGATCTGCCGAGGGGCTACCGCGCCAGCCTTTTAATCGGATCGCGGCCTGGGTGCTATCGAGCATCCGTTCAGCTTGAGAGTTCGTTAACGGTGCGATTCCCATAGCGACATCTCCGATTAATTCTACATCGATGCCGCCGCTGCCGACTAATATAATCGGCCCGAACTGTGGATCGCGACGAATACCAACAATGATTTCCTGCCCGCCTGTAAGCATTTTTTGCACCAGTATGCCATCTATAATGGCGCCTGGTTGCACGGCGTGAGTTTTGTCTATGATACGTTCGTAAGCGGTGGCGAGTGCTTTTTCATTATCCAAGTTAAGAACCACCGCCCCAACATCTGATTTATGGGTAATTTCTGGTGAAAGCAGTTTGAGCGCTACGGGATAACCGATTACTTCGGCGAATTCGAGAGCCTCATTTTTGCTAAGTGCTTTTTGGGTTGGTGGCAGCGGAATGCCATAGGCCTTCATTAAGTGAAAGAAATGGCCTCGATTGAATGCTTCTTTTGCGACAGCGTGATTGATATCGCTAAACTGAACCGGCTTCTCAAGCGGTGTTTCCAACCATTCTTTACGGGCAATCATTGCTGCCAGGGCAGAAGCAGCCCGTTCCGGAAACGCAAAATTTGGAATTCGTTTCTGGTGCAAGATTGCTGACGCCTGATCTACTGAAGCCAGCCCCATAATCGAGGCCAGTACCGGTTTGTGATGCACTGCCGCAACTTCGCCGATCACCTCCGCCAGGCTGGCCGGTAGAAACCAGTCTTGCGGCGCCTGGATAACGATAGCGGAATCGACTGTGGGATCGGAAAGCAGCGCGTCGAGGGCGATGGCGCAAGTTCCTGGGCCGGACCCCGCCAAAATATCGACCGGGTTTTTTAAGCTAGCAGCGTCCGGGAGCCGGGGGGCGAGGTAGGTGCGGGTTTCTTCGGTAAGCGGGGCGAGCTGTAATCCTGCTGCTTCCAGTGCGTCTACGGCAAGAATTCCCGGGCCGCCGGCATTGGTTAATACAGCTACCTGTTTTCCTTCTGGCAAGGGCTGCCAGGCCAACCCCCTTGCCCAGTCAAAAAGTTCTTCCATTGAGCTTGCCCGTAATATCCCGCTGTGTTTAAAAGCGGCATCGTAAGCTTCGGCACTTCCGGCAAGTGCGCCGGTATGAGAGGCAACAGCTTGCGCTCCGCTTTCTCCATGCCCCACTTTAAGAACAACCACCGGTTTATGCCTGGCTGTTTCTTCGGCGGTTTTCATAAATGCGCGGCCGTCTGCAACGCCTTCAATATAAGCGGTAATGACGCGGGTTTGGGAATCATCCGCCATAGCAGCTAACATTTCCGTTTCGCCTACATCCACCTGGTTTCCCAGGCTAACGATGCGCGAAAACCCCACCCCGGCGCCTCGCGCCCAATCGATAACTGCAGCTACCATCGCTCCGGACTGCGACAAAAAGCCAATATCGCCAAGTTGGGGCATTCCGGTCACAAATGTCGTGTTGATCGGGGTATGAGTATCTATTGTGCCGATGCAGTTAGGGCCGAGCAGCCGCATTCCGTGTTTTTTAATAACATTCGCCAGCTCTTCTTCGCGAGTTTTTCCTTCTGTGCCAATTTCGCCAAATCCACCGCTTACCACAACAACGTGTTTGATGCCCCGTTCTCCGCACTGGTCAACTATTTTGGCCGTAACGGGGGCTGGCACAATTACAATCGCCAGATCCACCGGGTCCGGCACATCGTTGATAGAAGCGTAACAACGGTGTTGTAAAATTTCTCGTGCACCGGGATTTACCGGGTAAATTTTACCGCGATAGTGGCAGTCGATTAAATTGCGAACCACGCCATAACCCAGCTTTTGAAGATCACGGGAAGCGCCAACAATGGCCACACCGCGGGGGTTGAAGAATGGTGAAAGCATCTCTGCGACCTCGTCTTAGTTCTTTAAAATGGGATATTCTAACGTTATCAATCTGACTCAGCAAAATTTTTCAAATCTTTAAATGGTTTAAATCGAATTCGTTTCTTTTCAGGAATAATAATTTTTTCACCGGTAGAGGGATTTCTTCCAACTTTTTCTTTTGTCACAATGACATAAAATCTTCCGAAACCCGGAAATATAAACTCCGCTTTGTTTTTTAATTCTTCTTTTGCAATTGTAAGGAGATTTTTGAGGAAGCGATCAACGTAGGCTTTATTCGACTTGGTAATTTGCGATAGATTTGATTGCCATTTTGCATCGCAATAATAAATCTTAATTTTAGGTTTACCCTCAGACACCTGCTCAATAATTTTATCGCCATCAACTTTTAAAATTCCACGAAATGAGGCAGACGGATATTTTTCAAAAATTACCTTTTTATTGAAAAAAACAAACTCTCCTCGCACTTCAGCGTGATTAGCCAGCTGATCCGGTATT
>CAXHHS010001091.1:0-2504 GCA_964015645.1 uncultured bacterium | reverse complement strand
GCAGCAAAATGGTAAATTATTGAAGCCGGAGGACTATGTCGAGGCAAAAGCATTTTGCGAAACGATAAGCAAAATCAGCAATCAGACGGCTTTGTTTAAAGAAGTTAGTAGGCAATAGGCAGTGGACAGTAGGCAACTTGTAAATTTGCTTATTGCTTACTTGCCTACTGCCTACTCTTGATCAGAAAATTATTTTTAAAACACTGGTTAAAAAGGAGGGAAACATGAAGGTCAGGGGGATTTTAAATTCGGTTTTAGTAGTATTGCTGGTTATGTCTTTCACCGGTATTGCGGGGGGTAAGTTTAAGTGGGAGCCAGTAACCGATGCCGATTGGGCAGCAGGCAGCCATACCGAGGATCAAAATTATTCTGCGGTGATGATCTTCGAAAAGACAATCGCAGACGAAAGAAAGATGGGAAATGGGAAATGCTACTTAACGGTATATCGCCGTATTCGAGTTTTGGATGAAAACGGGCTTGAATGGGGTGATTTTAGCCTGCCGTATATTCATAAAAAACAAAAAGTTGAAAAAATAAAAGGGCAGACGATTTTGCGGAATGGTAAGATTATTCCACTCACAGATGCCAATATTATCGAAAAAGAAGTTCTCAAAACCGAAGGCATCAAGATTAAACAAAAATCGTTTTCGCTGCCGGGAATGACAGATGACTGCATCATCGAATATATGTACAAAATTCGGCTGCCGGAGGCCAATAATCGTTGGGATGCGGAAAAAGATATTCCCTTGCTGGCAGGAGAATATCGCTGGCAATTTTACCGCGGGCGAAGTATTCCCCGGTTCTACTATCAATTCTTTGCAAACTTCTTAACCCCTAATTTTCTGATTGTCAACAAGCGCCCCGGCCTCACGGTAGAATACTTACCATCTCGCAAAAAAACCCGCGAGGTTTCCATTTCCGTAACGGATGTTCCGGCGTTTAAAAAAGAGAGTTATTCACCACCGGATAATGTGCTGAAAACCCATATCATTTTTTACTACGGATCAACTGACGACGTTGAGGAAAATCCGAACCAGTATTGGGCATATACATCAAATAGTTTTCATGAAACGGTTGAAACATTCGTGGAGCAGAATGAACAAGTAAAAGAAATCGTTTCAAATTTCCAATCTCTGCCGGGCCGGAGAAAAAAGATTGAAGCTGCTTACGACTGGTTGCAGGAAAATATTAAAAATATATCTTATTTGGAATCAGATAAAGAATACGAAGCCAACGAAAACGCTAATGATGTTATCATAAATCGCTACGGAACCCAGGAAGAGATCAATTTTGTATTTTATGACATGCTACGGCAAATGAATTTGCCTTGTGCGTTAGCCTACATCGTAGATCGCGATAAAGGCGAATTTAGGAAAAAAGCCAAATACTGGCAATTTCACCGAATTTTTGTGGCGGATATCAGCAATAGTCACAACATGAAATTTTACTCCCCGGGAGATTTATACCTGCCGGCGTCTCGCGTTCCCTGGTTAAATGAAGGCATCGAGACTTTTGTACAAACCGATAAAATGTTCTATTTTTTTGAAATTCCTTATTCCAAAGCACATACAAATCGAACTTATCGCTCACAATCTCTCAACTTTTTGAATGATAGCGATATAGAATTAGCGGTAACGGAACAGCACAATGGCCACAAGGCGCGGGATATCCTTCTTTCTGCCAATTACCAAGACCCGCAAAAGAAGCAGAATGCTTTGAAAGATTACATCAAAACCATTTTTCCGAATGCGGATATCACTGCAAGCGAACTCATCGAAAACACTTCGGAAAAATCGCTAGCGACTTTGAGCTATAAACTGGAATTTAAAGGCAATATCCAATCAATAGGGTCTCGTGTTCTATTAAAGCCACTGGATTATCTCAGCCGCCTTCAATATGATTTTTCGGAAGCGGAGCGCAAATACCCCATTCAATTCGATTATGCCTACGAGCTTTTCGATACACTTAAAATCGCCCTGCCCCAGAATTGGGAAGTTGAAGCGCTGCCGAACGATACACTGCTATTCAAAAAAGGTGTTCATTGGGAATTGGATTTTAAACAAGAGGAAAAAACGATTTTGGTGAGGCGGAAATTCCGTTTAAATAACGCTTATTGGCCAGCCGAAAAATACGATAAAGTTAGAGCACTTTTCCAAATTCAAAAAGATTTAAATGCACTGACCATCGTTCTAAAAAGAAGTGAAACCATGAATCAAATACAATCTGCTGCAATTGAAAACTAACATAGGAGGAGAAATGAAAGGCACTTTGTTTACGCATTTAATCATCATCGGATTTTTTTGCTCAACGACGTTTTCCTTTGCCGGCGACGACTTCGAATGGCTGCCGGTTACCGACGCGGATTGGAGCGTCAGCGAAGATTCCGTCAAAGGAATTCGCGATGCAGTCATGTTGTTTGAAAAAATTATCGTGAACGATACCAAATTAATTGATGGCAAATCGTATTATTCGAGATACGTCCGAATTAAAGTGCTTAGCGACGA
>CAXHHS010001090.1:0-2510 GCA_964015645.1 uncultured bacterium | reverse complement strand
AGATGTGTATAAGAGACAGGTTTAATCCAAATAGTTTCATCCATATTCCGATTTTTGGGCAATTAAAAAGGCTGTGTCAAACGGATTCAAACCAATTTAACACAGCCCGCTAAGCAAATAAAGTTAATGGGTTACAGGCTATTTTTTTATTAGGCCAATTATAAATAATAAAACCAAGGCACCTAACAGCGCTACAACCAGCGAGGCGATTAATCCGCCTCCGAAATAACTTCCAAAGAGCCATCCCCCTAACACAGCGCCCAGGCAGCCGACGACCAAATTACCGGCCAGGCCAAAACCGCCGCCCTTCATCATTTGCCCGGCTAACCACCCGGCAGCCGCTCCGATAATCAAAAACCATAACAAACTCATAAATCCACTCCTCCAATGAAGTTGAACTTAGAAAATTATCACCGCCTATTTTCCGAGCCGGATTGGCGGCAAATCAAAATAATGGCTCGACTTCCCTCTCAAACCCCTGATCTAAAAAAATCCAAAAAAGATACCGCTTTAAATTTAAAAATCAAATTTTTTCTAATGTTATTCGCGACCTGCCGATAATTAACATCTTATAAACACAAACTGGCAATTGTTTATACCAAGATATGGAAATATAAAAAAGGGAACTCGGCGGGACGGCCAGTGCCGAGCCTTTTATTCTTTGTCCCGCAGAGTTTCCGCACTTTTTCTCTTTCCGCTTTTCAAATTCTTTTGTCTGTTTCCCCACCCGACGTTATTTTAGAGCGTGTTTGGAAAGTCGAAATATTCGCCACTAAGGATTCATCTAAAAATAACTTCCTTTTTTTAATGCGAAGTTTTCTGAAACCCTTACAGGGTTTATTGAATTTATTACTACTTTTACCCCAGGGTTCGCGAAAAAAACAGCGAACCCTGGGCTTTGCTCTAAAACTGCTTCACAGTAAAAAATAACGCTGAAGGCGTTACAGATCACAGCCCAGGGTTCGGCGTTTTATGTCGAACCCTGGGTAGAAAAACAGAAGGATCAAACCCTGTAAGGGTTTCAGAAACTTAGAGAAGGCCCAAAGGATTGAAAACATTATACTTGCCTTTACTAATCACCATTACCATTTGGAGCGCTTGCTCTGTGAATAAAGAACAAAAAACGAATGAATTGTTTTCAGCTTATTCCGGGGCAAATATGCCCGGCGCAGCGGTGATGGTAATTCATAAAGGAAAACCGCTTCTTAATAAAACTTACGGGATGGCAAACCTGGAAACCGTAACGCCGGTAACTGCACAGACTAATTTTCGCCTCGCTTCCGTTACCAAACAATTTACGGCAATGTGCATTATGATGCTCGTTGAGCGTGGCGAATTAACACTCAATACCTTACTGGTAGATATTTTTCCGAATTTCCCGAAGTATGGCAGCAAAATTACAATCTGGCATATTTTGCAGCACACCTCCGGGCTAATCGCTTACGAAAGTTTAATGCCGGACACCGCCACCCGGCAAATCCTCGATAAAGATATTCTGCAACTGATGATAGAACAAGATTCCACCTACTTTGCACCCGGAAGCACCTATCGCTACAGCAACACCGGTTACGCCATGTTAGCGATAGTTGTAGAAAAAATCTCCGGCCAATCTTTTCCACAATTTTTGCAGACGAATATTTTTGAACCGCTAAGAATGGAAAACAGCGTTGCCTACCAACACGGTATTTCCGAAGTCAAAAGCCGCGCGTTGGGTTATACGGTTAAGGGTGATTCAATTGTACTATCCGACCAGAGCTTAACCAGTGCCGTCTTGGGCGATGGCAGCATTTATTCTTCGGTAAATGACTTATTCAAATGGGATCAAGCGCTTTATTCGGAAAAGCTGGTTTCCGCCGAAATGTTAAAACAGGCATTTACCCCCAACCTGGAAACTTATGGTTTTGGCTGGCGAATTGATGAATACAAAGGGCATTTTCGCGTTCACCATACCGGCAGTACCAGCGGGTTTCGCAATGTCATGATGCGCTTTCCGGATGATGAATTCACTGCTATCATCCTCACCAATCGCCGCGACCTTGAAGTCGCATCGCTTGCCGAAGCGTTGTTTGACCTGTATCGTCCGTAAAATCAGTTGCGAATTCTTTGAAAATGATTATATTGGCAACGGTTAAAGAAATTAGCAGTTAGCTCCCATCCAACCTGCCTGGCAAATGCGTCAGCTAAACCATTTTTAGGAGGAGGTCAACATGCCAACCCAGTCAAAATTATTAACCGTAAAAGATCGAAACACTTGTAAAAAGGTAGCCGAACAAGACTCCGGGCTTGCCGGTAAACGTGCCGTTGCACTGCTGGCATTAAACGAAGGTAAAACTTATGCGGAGGCAGCCGAACAATCCGGTTTAACCCACGGGCAGGTTCGCTATCTAATGAAAGTGTTTAACCAAAAAGGAATGGCACTATTTGCCAGCGGTACTCCATCATCGCCGCCAAAACCTGTCTCAAAACCAACACCTCCGGCGAAACCGAAAACCACCCGACCTGCTGCAACA
>CAXHHS010001089.1:0-2519 GCA_964015645.1 uncultured bacterium | reverse complement strand
GTAAAGCGCTGCAATGCTGGCAACACCAATTATCAGCGTCGCAAAATGGATTTCGCCCGCCTGTTGAAATGCTGCCAGGATGATAGAATGAATGTGATGGCTGCGTGGAATTTCTACTCCTAAGAGATGTTTTAACTGGCTAAAACCGATGATTAAAGCAGCAGCAGAGGTAAATCCGCTAATAACCGGGTGGGAGATAAAATTGACCAGGAACCCGATTCGCGCGACGCCCATCAAAAACTGTATAATGCCGATCATAAATGCTAACAGGATAGCGTAGGCGATGTAACTATCTGTGCCGGTTTCTGCAATTTCTCCTACGCCCGCTGCCACTAGCAAAGAGACCATCGCTACCGGGCCGACGGCTAATTGTCGCGAGGAGCCGAACAAGGCATACACAATTAGTGGAACCACCGAAGCGTATAACCCGGTAATCGGCGGCAGACCTGCCAGCATTGCATACGCCATCGCCTGAGGAATTAGCATAACTGCCACCGTTAAACCGGCAGTAACATCGCCTTGCAAATTTTTTCGGTTGTAATTAAATAACCACCCTGTGAACGAAAGAAATCGGGGTCGCATACTGTTGTAAATTCTCAGTTTATAAGTGTTTGATTGATTTTGCTTGGATATACGAATCGCAAATTGAAATAATATGATTTAACATTTTTCTTGCAGTTATGGAAAATAAAAGTTCGATACATTCTCATATATAAATAACTATATGTGTTTTTCCAAAAAAAAATTACCGGCTACAATTGGCACTTTTCAATGCAATCAACAATTTGGCTGAGCCGCTCGTGTTTTAAGGAATAATAGATGTTTTTTCCTTCTCTAACACTTTCCAAAACGCCCTTGTCTTTCAAAATTCGGAGATGATGGGACGCTACCGCTTGCCCAATATTTAGTTGGGCAAAAATTTCCGTCACCGTTAACCGGTTGCCATTTTGCAACAAATCGACAATGGCAATTCGTAGCGGATGCGCAATGGCCTTTAGCATTTCCGCTGCCATCTCTAACTTTTTTTGGTCTAATCTAACTGTAATATTCGATGTATACATATAGCTATCTATATATTTAAATTTTAAACACTCTTTAAGATGCAACATTGAAAATTAGGTTACAATGATTTTCGAAATTTTATGAAATGATTGTAGGTTAATTTGATATTTCTATAATTTGAGGGGCAATAGCCTTATATTAGCAGTGGCGTTGTACCAATGGATTAATTCAATGACAAAGAAACGGAAAAACACTCTCAAATACACTTTTTTGGAATTTGTAAAACAACACAGCCTGATTAAAGAAGAGGAGCGTGTTTTGATTGCTGCCAGCGGCGGCATCGATTCGATGGTGCTGCTGCATTTAGTATTGGTCTGGCAATCATATTTCAAATTGCAAATTGGGATAGCGCATTTTAATCACCAACTGCGGGGGAGTGCATCCGACGCGGATGAAGTGTTTCTGAAAAACCATTGCCAAAATTTAAACCTGCCATTTTTTAGCGAGCGTGGTGATGTCAAAGAAGCCGCTCTCCAAAATAAATATTCCCCGGAAGAAGCCGCCAGGATTTTGCGGGAGGCGTTTTTGCAAAAGTGCCGTAAAGCGCAGCAATACGACGTTGTTGCCACTGCCCACCATCTGAATGACCAAGCCGAAACTGTTTTGATGCGGCTATTATCCGGCAGCGGGTTAGATGGCCTGTCCGGCATTCGATTGCAGCGTGAGGGTTTTATCCGCCCGTTATTGTTTGCCGAGAAAACAGCCATTATCGATTACGCAAAACAGCATCAAATCGAATATCGCGAAGACGCTACAAATCGAGATTTAAATATTCCCCGCAATAAAATTCGCCGCCAATTAATGCCTTATCTAAAGAAAGAATTTAACCTCAAGAATTTGAATATTTTCTTGCGAACCGGGCTGATTCTTCAAGAGTTTCAAACCCATAATGAGCAACAATTGGACTTGCTAAAAAGCCAAGCAATCGAAAAGGAAAACCAAAATAAAATTCGGCTTGATATAATACCATACACAAAGTATTTTTCTTGGATTCAAGTTAAATTGTTGGACAGTATTTTGACAGATTTGTTAGGGCAAGAAACTCAGTTGACATATAGCCGGTTTAGTGATTTTTCAAAATGGTTAAACCAGGCGAAAAATAACGATCAATTTAAATTGCACCCTGGTGTTTTTATAACCAAATACAAGCAGTCGCTGCTTTGCCAAAATACAGCCCATTTACTTGAAAACATTGATATTTACGAAGAATTAAATTCGGATTCGATTTATCAAAACGAAGAGTTGGGAATAACGGTATCTTTGAAGCTGGTTTCAAACGATGCTGTTAGCTTTGAAACAGGCAAATCCACCGAATACCTCGATGCGCGACAGGTTGTATTTCCCCTCGTACTCCGCAATTGGCGCGCTGGCGACCGCTTTCAACCACTGGGAATGTCTCATCAAAAAAAACTCAGCGACTTTCTTATCGATGAAGCAACATTAATCTTACCAAAACC
>CAXHHS010001088.1:0-2519 GCA_964015645.1 uncultured bacterium | reverse complement strand
GATAAATTCCCCCTTGAAAACCAGCGAAATCAGTGGTTAAAACCGATTTTTGCACTCACTTATTGGAGCAGCAGCATTTTACGCACTTGCTGGAAATTATCCGTTTTCAACTGGTAAAAATAAAGCCCGCTGGAAACACGCTCGCCAAAATCATTAGTCGCATCCCACTGTACGATATAAATTCCGGCGGCTTTGTTTTCTTTGATCAGGGTTTTCACCAATCTTCCGGAAGCATCATAAATTTTTAAGCTGGTAAATCCGGAGCGAAGCCCCCCTGTGGGGAAATCCGACCTGCCCCCATGGGGAATCGCAAATCCGATATTGGTACTGGGATTAAAAGGATTGGGAAAATTCTGGTGCAAAGCAAATTTGCTCGGCAACTGGCCGGGTTGAGAATCGTCGATGGCGACAAGCTGCGGAAACCGGATGGCAAACGTATCGCTGCTGGCAACGGAAACGATGCCGTCAAAAACTTCGACACTCCAGGAAAAAAGACCGAACTGCCAAAAGCTGCTGCCATCAAAAACCAGCGAGGTTTCTGCAAGCTCGCTGATAGTTGTGTCGCGATTAGCATTGCCGAGGTTAAATGTATAGGTTAGCGTATCGCCGTCGGCATCGAAAGCGGCGTTCCAGGCAAAATTGACCGGAATAGTGGGATCGGGAGTTTCGATTTGAAATGAATCAGCCGGAGCGATCAGGTCAAACGTCAGCGGTGGATCGTTTATGTTTAAAACGGTTACGGTAAACGTATCGGAAACACTGGCGTTTCCATCATCTGCGCTGGCAGTTACGGAGACCATTCCGAAAAAATCAGCATTCGAATTCACTTCCAGGGCAGTGCCAGAAATATTGGCGATCAGGCCAGCGCCGGCAAAAGCGTCAAACGCCAGGCTGTCGCCATCGGCATCTCCAAAAACGGTGTTTAAATCTTCGATGAGAATTTGCATACCACTATCTTCAAAAATCGTCATATCGGAAATTGCGGCGATGAGGGTTGGCGCATCATTTACCGAATTAACAATTACTTGAATAGTATCGCTATCGGAGGCGTTGGAAGTGTCTGTGGCGGTAAAAACGACATCAAATTGGCCGGAAGAGTCCATCGAGGCAGTAAATGTAGCGATGTTTGTCTGCGGATCGATTATAATTGTCAAATCGCTCGGATCAATCCAAATCCCATCGTCGCCATTTAAACCGGGTTTTCCGGAGAGCTGCGAAGCATTAATCACCTCGGCTTGAAAAATGATTTCGCTGGTATCATTATCGACATCTGAAACAAACGAATTAAGCGTAAGGGTTGCCGAGGCATCTTCCGAGAAGCTGATATTTGGGAGTGCCGTTAGCATCGGCGCATCATTCACTGCCGTAATGTTGACTGTAAAAATATCTACCGCCGAACTACTATTATCGCTGGCGGTTACCGTAACCTGGCTGGTACCATTAACATTCGCTACGGAGAATAATAACAAATTTGTACCGTTAACTTCGGCAATCGTATTACCATCAGTGGAAGCATTGTAAGACAAATTTGCATCATCGGGATCGCTGAAAACAGTGGTTAAATCCACCACAGTAAACGTCGCAAAATCTTCCTCGACGGTTTGATCGGCGATTGGGCTTGCAACCAAAGGCGGCATATTCGCAGGCTCAAAAGCGATAACATTGCCGCTCGGTAATGCAGCAAGCAATGCTAAATCAGCGCCATTTTGGTTTTGTTCGGGATTTAAAAAACCACTTATAAAAAATGTCAATGCGCTATCGGCATAGGCGATAAGATCAACATCGTAGGCAGCAAGGGTGGTGCCGGATTGATCTTTTAACAGAAATGTTTCTTGCGAAGGTGCTTGCGAAATGTAGTCGCTTAAATCACCATAACCGGCGTCGTTTACCAGTATTTCCCCGGTTCCTTTTACAAGGTCAATCAAACCAAGATCAGTTACCGAATGGGAAAAAATGAATTGAACCTCGCCGGGAACTGTGGAGGCGATTCGCCCGGCATCAGTAATGGTAAGGCCAACGGAAATATCACGGCCATTAGGATTGGGAGCAAATTGACTCGGGTTTTGTACCCCTCGCCCAACGCCGACATAGGTTCTCCCGGATTGTAGCGAGACACCCAGGGATGTAATGGCATCATCTTGTGAACTACTATTTCCGGGGGCGATGTGTAATGTTACCGAAATTGCCGCTGCTTCCGTTTGGGGAACGGCGGTGCGAAATCCAATATCTTGAATATTAGCGACAACGAAGCCAAAGAAGGTGATGTAAACATCGATTGAATCCAACCCGGGATCGCCAATCGCGTGGACAGCTTGCAAGGTGGGAGTTTGAGAAAATCCATTAACAGAACCGAATAACACAATACCTAATACAGCAAATCGTCGCATTCTTTTGCGCATAAAAAATCCTCCGTAATTATTAACCGGGGGAACTTAAGAAAAGGATTTGAATTTTGGAAGGGTATATTTCTGAAATTGATAGTTCAATCCGAATCGAACTTGATTTTGTTGAGTACAAAT
>CAXHHS010001087.1:0-2523 GCA_964015645.1 uncultured bacterium | reverse complement strand
GGGAGATAACCCAACTTGAGAAAATACTCAAAGCAGCAGGATATTCTACACGGATGTTAGTCGATCATCAAGCAACTCGCCAAAGTGTTTTGGATTCCCTGGAAAAAATGGCCAATAATCGAAAAATACATGATCGCATACTGTTCTATTTTGCCGGGCATGGAATGGATTTTGAGCACTTACAAAATGTTATGGGTGACGATATAAAAAAACAAATCTTTGAAAAAGAAATTGTTGCCTACAATGCTGCCAAAATTTACAACCGGAAATTGGATTATGTCACTCTGGCACTTCATCAAACAGATAAGGACGATTTTAAGGATGTTCTCGGCGTGCATCAAATCGTTGAAATACTGAGCAGATCGAAGGCCCATCAAAAAATGATTATAATTGATGCCTGTTTTAGCGGAGCACCGTTAGAACACTTTTATTTACCGGTTGAGATTTATAGCCCCAGAGTAGTCGAAGATGGTTTTTTTGCCATTACCGGTAGTAAATCCCTTACTCGAGATGGAGAACATAGTCCTTTCTTATTTGCCGGTCTAAAAGGAGAAGCGGATAATCAATATGCAGGTAATAAGGATGGGTATGTTAGCATCTATGAATTGGCAGTTTTTATGGATAGTGAATTGCGAAAAAAATATAATGACGAAACTGGCACAACATTTAAAATCCGTTATATAATGATGGGATCGGGAGATGTAAGAATGGTGGCATATTGATAAAAAACCGCATAAAGACATAGATAAAACACTTAAAGATAGCGAGAAACATTGATGAAAAAAATTAAGGGTGTAGTTCTAGTTAGATATAACATTTTAGTGATCCATTTAATTTGTGGGAGTGCCTGGATAACGCCTATAATTGCTCAAAATTCTTTTGCCGAAGCAGATAAATTGTTCAAAGAAGTAATAGAAATTCGAAAAGATACCGGTTATATAAAAATCTGGTCTAAGCAACAACTTCAACAAGGCATTAATAAAATTGATAACTTAAGAGATAACTTACTTAAGTTGCGATCATTAGACACTTCGATAGAGTGGCAAAATACCGTTAACAGCCATATTAACAAATTAGACCTTCGCCGTGAAGCCTATCGAGCTAAATTGGAAGGCAGAACCATTACCGAAAATACTGCCCGGCGAGATAGTTGTTTAAGTATGTTAAATCGCTATATTCAAGACGAATCAAGAAGAATGTTTATTTCCGGGGCGGATAGGAAGCGTCAGATCATTGAACGCTTTTTTCTGACCGAGTTTGCGGAATGTCTTAATGTAATTGCTCAAGATAGCGAAGGATACCAAGAAGCTGCCCAAATACTAAACAATATCATTCTGCCACCTTCGGAGATTATTAAATTATGGATAGAGAATCCGGATTTGAGAAAACTGTTTGCCGAAAACTGGCATTTGTTAAGCGATTCAACAACGTTTATGATTGCGCAATCATTTACCGACTGGCTAAAAGATGATTCGCTTTCTGCAAAGAAGTTTTGGAGAGCGGCCTATAGCACGGGGGATGTAAGAGCCGCATCTCAAATATTATTAGCGCTTTTATTACAATTGGAAAAATCCCCGGAAAGTATTGGTGTGTGGTATGAATTCGTTCAACAATTTCCTGTCGATAAAGTTGATAAAGAAACCCTGAATGTATTCAGCCGGGTTGCTCGCCGAATGGATGATCGGCGCCTGGTCATCTCAGTATTAGATTCACTGATTAGCAGTAGACCAGAGCCGGAATACAACCAAAAAATCAATGCACTTAAACTCTACGAAAGGTTAACAGCAGAGCAACTTCGCCGAAATAACATTGTTCAATTTTGCCAGAAAGCTAAAGCAATCCATGACTACCGTACAAAAGGGAATCCACCGGTGCTGATAATGGGCAATATATTGCATGCCGGAGCTGTTTCTGCCGAGTTACCCGGGGAGTATAAACAGGAGATTTCCAAACAATTCACGAATACTTTTCAAAAAGCATACGAGATTACCGACTCGCCACATGAATTTGAAAAAGGTATTACGAATGAATTTTACAATGCAAAAAATCGGCTAAAACCCATAAAATTCTCTCAACCACCAGAGATAATTGTTTCTATAAGTGATAGACCGGTATTTATATTAGCCGGGGCATATATTTTTACAGAAAATACAAAGCAACTGGAGTTGTTCTTTCGATTAGCAGACGCTCAAGATGGTATTGTTTTGTTAGCAAAAAGTACGAAGCTAACAATTAAAAATGGAAGTTTTGACGATTACCGAAAAAATTTAGAAAACTTTGCTGAACGGGTTTTTGAGGCATTTGAAGATGAAATCAATAATGCCTTAACACTCGAAGATATTATAAATACTCCGCTGGTATGGAATTCGGAAAAAATAAAAGCAGCGCTTTTTTATGGATTTAGCTTTGGAATTGAGCGAACCAGATTGTGGGATTCTATACCCTTACATGCGATTAATCATATTCAAATATCGGAACCATTCTGGGAAGATAATCCATCCAATAAAGTTTTATTAAATTTTA
>CAXHHS010001086.1:0-2525 GCA_964015645.1 uncultured bacterium | reverse complement strand
CTTGCAATCCACCGGCTTTCATCAGTTTGATGTTGATGCCATCGAAGGCGGCGGCCAATTGGGGAATATCGGCAGCGCTTTTTACGCTTTCGTCGGCAATCAGGGGAATGTCAACACGCTCGCGCAGCCAGGCGGTTTCCGCTAACATTTCCGCGGGCATCGGCTGCTCGATAAACTCCACATTACACGTTTGCAGCCATTGAATTTTTTCCAGGGCCTCTTCTTTGTTTTTCCAGCCTTCGTTGGCATCCACTCGCAGCGGTTTATCCGTTACCGAGCGAACGGCGTCGATAATCTCCGCATCATTTTCCAGTCCCAATTTGATCTTGAGAATGGGATAAATTTCGGCGTCTTTAACCTTTTCCCGAATGATTTCCGGCGTATCAATCCCGATTGAAAAGGTGGTGAGCGGCGTCTGCTGCTTGTTTAATCCGAAATAGCGGTACAGCGGAAGATTGCAGGATTTTGCAACCCAATCCATCAGGGCAATATCCAATGCCGCTTTTGCCGCCGTCTGTGCCGGGTCAAGCGCTTGAATCGCGTTTCCCAAATCGTAAAACTGCCAGGGATCGCAACCCCGGAACAGCGAAATCGCTTTTTTGATAACGGCAATTGTCGACTCCGGGGTTTCCCCATAGCGGCTGTTTGGCGCGGCTTCCCCAATGCCGGTAATACCGTCTTTCTCGAGGTAAACGAATACATTTTCCTTAAAATTCCACGACCCGCGGGAAATCCCCCAACTGTGCTTGAGGGTCAGTTTTTTGATTTCGTAGGTGAGTTTCATACCAATACACGTCTTGCCTTTAAAAGCGTATTATAACGCATTTCATTAAATTGTGAATCATTTTGATTTAAACTGTTGATTTTAACGTAGCCCTCGGCATGAATAAACAGTAGGTCGCCCAAATAAATCGCGACGTGGGTAATGCGCTTGAGGGTATTTCCGAAAAAAAGCAAATCGGCAATTTGTAGATTGTCGAACCCGTTTTTGATATCAACTTCCTCGCCGATATTGGCCATTTGGCTGGCATTGCGGGGAAGTTCCACATTCAGAAGGCGAAATGTTGTTTGCACAAGCCCGGAACAATCGAATCCCTTGGGCGTAATTCCGCCCCAAAAATAAGGGAGGCCCAGGAATTGCCGCACAAGAGTTGCTATCTTTTGGGGTGTAACTTTTAGGGACTTTTGTTCGGTCTCGCTAATATAATTTTTATTTTCGATGTAACCAACCCGGCCATCGGGCAATGCGACCTTCGCAAACCCGGAAACGGGTTCCAATAATCGTAAATTGGCGCAGGGCACAACATCGCTAATCACTGTTGACTGATGATCCGGTTTTTCCCGAACCATAGCATAGTGTTGATTGCAAACGATGCGCTCGCTGTTTTCCCATTCTGCAACCATCTCCCGGCTGCCGGTAACCAGGATATGTTTGTTTAGCCAACCGTGGTATCCGTCGCGGTTCTCGACATAATAAAAATCATTTTGAAATTCAAAAATAGAAACCGTGTTGCCCAAAACAACCTGGTTTACGGTCTCCGATTGAAATAGCGCCCATTGCCGCATATTGGCAACGCTAACATTCACAATACCGTACATCACCGGCTCTACTTTCGGTAAATTTTGCTGAAGAAAAACTTCCTGGGGTGCAATCACTTACTATATCTCCTGAGAAATTTTATTAAAAGTTCGTTTTTATGTCACAAAGTCACAACACAGTCTTTAACTGTAACCCTCTCCCGATTTTTGCTTTCAACCTTATTCGATTTGAGTGCATAACAATCTTGGGGCAACTTGTATTTTGATAATTATTGCAACCAATTGTAGAGAACAGATTCTGTGTTTTCTAAAACCCTTTCAGGGTTTGTTTTTCCGGTTGCCTTTATCCCAGGGTTCGCTAAAAAGACAGCGAGCCCTGGGCTTTGTTGTAAAACCGCTTCGCGGTAATTCAATACGCCGAAGGCGTTATAGACCAAAGCCCGGGGTTCGGCGTTGTTTGCCGAACCCCGGGACTATCGAGTTAAAATAACAAACCCTGAAAGGGTTTCAGAAAGAACGGCTACCAAAATTCTCAAAGAACAAGTGATAATACAGGATTGAGTAGGTAAATTCTTGCCCCAACTTTGTTATGCACTCAGTTGATTTCAACAATTCTATTTATCCTTTTTCCTTCAACCTTTATCCTTCAATAGAAAATTACCACCGCGGTTCTTCCCCGGCTTTAATCAACCGCTCATTCATTTCATCCAGCCATTCCGGTTCTTCAATGGCCATTTGGAAGTAGAATTTTACATCCAGGGGATAGGGCGCGCTTTCCTCGGCAAAGGGTTTGAGCGACTCTAAATTCTCACCGGCCAGTTTACGAATAGCAACTTTGGCTTTGTGTCGTACATCGATATTCTCACTGATTAGTAAGTTTTTGATCTCGTCAAAGTTTGATCGAGATATTACTTCAGCGACTGCTTTCAAAGCCGCCTGACGAACAGAAGAATGACTATCTTTCAGCAGCGGAAGGATGCGATCCA
>CAXHHS010001085.1:0-2526 GCA_964015645.1 uncultured bacterium | reverse complement strand
AGAAGCTCGTCGGCAGCGTCAGATGTGTATAAGAGACAGAGCTAATTCATGCCCACGAAATACACGAAAAAAACACAAAAAGGAGTTCATTTTACTTTTTTGTTCAATTCGTGTGTTTCGTGGGCCAATAATTATTTCCCCGGCTTCCGAAACATCTCGCGAGAAAAGCCATTTCCAAAAACAATTTTATCGGAAATTTCTGTCGTCCATTTGCCTTCCCGGATGGCGCCGTCCCAGTTTGCCGGGGCATATTTACGGTTGGCCGGGAGTTTCACGCCCTCAATTTCCCGGTATTCCACCTTCATCAGCAGCGGTTCGGTGATGTTAAAATCCAGTACGGTAAACAGAAACTGATCCACCATATGTGTTTCCGGGTTGATGTAAAGAACATAAGTATCCTGGACATCACCGACATTTTCACCGAAAGTGACTCCAACAAGATCATAAGAAGTTCCACCTACTTCCTGTGTACCTTTATATTCGTAATTTACGCCGGGATCGAGAAGTTTAAACATCATCGTAAACCAATAGTAATTGGTTTTGCGGAGAAAATCGGTCATTTTGTTTAGCTGGGGATCATCAGCCAATTTTCCATCAATCGTTACCCAGGATTCTTTGCCGTCATATCCCTGGATCATTTCACCGTTAACATCCGGTACCATCGCATTCTCCCGAACGGTAAATCTCGCCCAGGATAGTTCTCCGTCAAATACATACCGTTCGATCGAGACATCTTTTTTACCGCTGGCCATATCCTGGTAGGTATATTCGTATTGAACATCTCCCAGGGAGTAGAACGTTTCTTTCCCGCCGCATGCTTCAACCATTTTTTCGACTAATGCTTTGGCATCTTTTTGGGCAGAAGCCGGATGATTAAGCATTCCAATTACGATCAAAACCGGTAAGGCTCGTTTTATAATTTTGTGCATCTTTATACTCCTCTAAATATTTGATATTAAATCAATTAGCTACTCAAAAAATCTACTAATCAAAAAATATTATATAGTTTAACGTGTTTTCAATCAAAATCAACCTTCAAAAACAAATTATAGTAAAGGCTATTTAAGTTGATGAATATCTATGCAGTACTCAAACTAATTTCACAAGGTTTATAATTACAATGATCAAAAAGCGACAAAAGATGAACTTGCTCGGAAGCGCTTTACTTTGGAGCACCGGGATATGGTTGTTGTTCGCAACGCTATTTACCAATGTAAATGCACAGGACTCCCTGACCGTTACCATCAATGAAATTGCCATTGACAGTATATCTGTACGCGGCATGAATGCAGCGTTTCCTCACCCTATTTTGGCGTTTGTTACGGTTTCGGATACATCCGGTAATTTTGTTTCCGGGTTGGCAGATACAGCCGATTGGTTAGGGCCGAATGATATGGCTCCCGGGGGCATTATTTCCGATATCTGGACGCCTTTAAACGAGTATTTTCTGCAAGATCCTTCGCAGCCACAAAATTCCAACATTTATGGCCAGCGCCCGGAGCCGCTTTTTTTAGAAGTTCATAACAGTGTTCCTACCAGCACAATGCTGATAATGGATGAAAGCAACAGCCTGAGCACCAGCGATTGGGAATTCGCCAAACAAGGCTTGCTCACCTATATTGACAATATGGGGTCCGAAGATCGTGCCGGCGTCATCCGCTTTACATTCAATACTCAAACATTGGGATTTACCAGCGACAAAACCGCGCTGCGGAATTTTATCAATGAGTCTGATCAAAGTGGCGGCACTCGTATTTTTCGGGCGCTGGCGGAAGCAATCGATAGCACCAAGTTAGAAACATCGCTTCAGCGCAGCATCATTTTGTTTACCGATGGCCGGAATAACGATCCCAATAGCCCGGATCTCGATAGTTTAATTGCCGAAGCAAATTCTGCGCGAATTACAATTCACACCATCGCATTCGGCAGTTCTGCCGGGGTAGCGGATTTGCAGAAAATCGCCGGGGAAACCGGGGGATTGTTTTTTCAAACATCAAGCGGTACAGATTTAATAGCGCTTTATAGCCGGCTTTCTAACCTAATCAACAAATTTTACGTAATCGCTTATACTTCGCCTGCCCCTTGCGGAAATGAAATTATCAGCGGCGATTCCACCCGCGTATTGGATATTACCGTAACGGATGATTTAAACCGCACGGGTTCAGCGACCAAAAACTATGTTCCACCGGCGGATGCCAATGCTTATGATCTGGCAATTTCGAAAACCGCTTCACCAGATAGTGCAACAATTAGCGAAACGGTCGATTATCAAATAGAAGTTACCAACAGCGGCCCCAATAGTGCTTTTAATATAATGGTGATTGATTCGATCTCGGATTTTTTGACGCCATCGGCCTTTAATCCTGCGCCGGATTCTACTGCTGGCAACCGGCTATTTTGGATGTTTGATTCGCTTTCTGCTGCTGCAAATCCCGGCATCACCATTACCTATGCTGCAATGATCGCCCCTGATCTGCCCGATACGGCTGTCTCTTATACACATCTGACGCTGCCGACGAGCTTCTT
>CAXHHS010001084.1:0-2528 GCA_964015645.1 uncultured bacterium | reverse complement strand
CTACACCAAGAAGCTCGTCGGCAGCGTCAGATGTGTATAAGAGACAGGCGCAAACTCTGGCGCTCAAATATTACCATCAGACAAATCGTTTGGAAGACTTGGAAGCATCTGTTGCAACCTATCAATTGGCTTCTCAGCTCATTCGGCAAATACGAAGTGGCTACAAAGCAGAAGATTCAAAGTTATTTATTGCTGAACGGGCAGCCGGTATTTACGATCAGGCAATTCAAACAACCCGGCAACTTTTTCGGGTAACGAATAACCCGGTTTATCAAGCAAAAACTTTTGAGTTTGCCGAAAAAAGCAAGGGAAAGATTTTTCTGGAAGCGATGATAGAGGCAAAAGCCAAAAGTTTTTCCGGACTTCCGGATTCTCTTTTGAACCGGGAAAAACAGCTGCGCATCGATCTTGCTTTTTACGAGAGAAAACTCTCAGAAGTGCAACTGAATATAGGGATTCCCAATGCTTCCGGTATTGAGGTATGGCAAAACAAGGTATTTGATCTCAAACAAACCTATTATGATCTTCTGGAACAGTTTGAGAACGATTACCCGGCATACTATCGTCTCAAGTATGAATTGGAAACAACCTCTATTGAAGAAATTCAAATCCAATTATTAGATGCCAATACCGTTTTGATAGAATATTTTCTCGGTAAAGATTCCATTTTTATTTTTACGATTACGCCGGACCAATATCTCGTTACGTCAACATCTCGCCCTGTTACTTTAAAGGAGCAAATATCGAGCCTTCGTACCGCTATTACCCAACAGGACATTGAACGATTTATTAAAAACGCCTATCAAGTTTATCAAACTTTATTAGCCCCGGTAAATGATGTTATCGAAAATAAAAATCTAATTATTATTCCCGAAGGGGTATTAAACCTCATTCCTTTCGAAGCCTTATTAACCGGCAATTCAATTGATTATATTGGCATAAAAGACTATCGCAAACTTCCCTTTTTAGTCAAAACAAATGAAATCAGTTACTCCTACTCCGCAACACTGCTATTAGAGACGATGAAAAACCGGAAACCGAAAGCACAGCAACAATACCTGGCGTATGCGCCGGTATTTTCCGGTGGCATACCACAGGGCACCAGGGGAGCAGCGTTCATTGATGCTAACCGGGCGGTCGATTCTACAAGGGGTTTCAATTCCACCTATCTCCCGGCCTCTAAAGATGAGGTATTGGGAATTAAAGATGTGTTCATTCAAAAAGCAGGCTTTTTTAACCGCATTTTCGGTGGGCCGGCAGATGTTCTCCTGGAAAATGAAGCGAATGAAGACCAGCTAAAATCACAGCGAGTTGATGAATATCGCTATGTTCATTTCGCTACACACGGTCTTATAAACGAAACCAATCCGCAACTTTCCGGCCTGGTGTTAGCGCAGGATAGCACCCTGGCTGAAGACGGCATTTTATATTTAGGCGAAGTTTATAACCTCAATCTCAATGCCGACCTCGTCGTTCTCAGCGCCTGCGAAACCGGCCTCGGTAAAATCGCTCGCGGCGAAGGATTGATTGGTTTAACGCGCGGCTTTCTCTACGCCGGGGCGCAGAATTTGCTGGTCTCTCTCTGGCAGGTAAACGATGCCAGTACCTCGCAGTTAATGATTGATTTTTATCGAAACATGCTGAACGGGGAGAGTAAACCCACTGCACTACGGGAAGCAAAATTGGCGTTGATTGAAAACGATCCGAAATACGCCGGCCCGTATTATTGGGCGCCGTTTGTGCTGATTGGGAAATAATTTTGGGATTTTAAATAACAAAATCCCAAAATTATGTTTTTTAAAGTACAGCTTACCTTTTTAAATTTTTTCTTCTTCAAATTTGATATTCGTCATTTTTTCCACCTTTTTCTAATTCCGTAAGAGACTGTTTTCTATAGAATTACAATTTCTCTTGACTCGTATAGGATGTGTTGTGTAAGTTGCTTTACATAAATTATGCCAAAGCAACAGCGAATAGGAGAATGCGAAACATGGCAAAGCTTGGACAGGGACTATTTCAAACACAGACACAGGTCTTAAAACCACAGCAAATTTTGGTTTCGACGCTGCTTCAACTTCCCATGTTGATGTTAGAACAGAAGATCAAAACAGAATTGGAAATCAACCCGGTATTAGAAGAATCGGAGGAATGGGAAGACGTGCAAGAAGAGGAAGAAGAACCCATTGACGAAGATGAAAAGGAAACGGAAAAAATTGAAGAAGAATTTGAGAAGCTGGAAGAAAACAACAAAAGCGAAGAAGACAAACTGAATGAAGAAGTTCAGGAAGAAGTAAATCTTGAAGAACTTCTCCCCAACGAAGACGACCTCCCCGATCCCAAAATGCCCAAAGAACGGGTAGAAGAAGAACGCGATATGCCGGAGCCGTATGTCGCGACGATGTCGGAACACTTGTTAGAGCAATTGCAACTGTTAAAATTAAACGAGTTAGAATTTAGAATTGGAGAATACATCGTTTATAACCTTCGTGATGATGGCTACCTCGATGCGGAAGTGAACCTGGAAACGA
>CAXHHS010001083.1:0-2531 GCA_964015645.1 uncultured bacterium | reverse complement strand
GTCCGTGGGCGGATCCCCCACGCGGTGCTGGTAATCCTCCGGATCGTGCCCGCCGTAAAAGGTAAACGTGCCTTTCAAGATACTGCCGTGAATATAGCGCACTTCGTCTGTGCCCTCAACTTCGCCCATTACCACTACATGTGGTTTTATCTTTTTGCGATTGAACATGGTGGTTTGCCCCATAAACCCTTTTACGACATTTACATGGTTTTGCGTCAGCATTGTGGGAACAGGATCGTATTTCGCAGAGAATTCAAACAAGGTAAAATAATCGACTTCCGGGTCGCGGATGCGCGGTGCAAAACTCGGCGGAATATCGATATCGGAAAACTCGTATAAATTGGGGTCGGGATATAGTTTGAAATTTTCGAAAGCCATCGTTTTGGAATAATCTAACATTTGATCGAAATTTTGCTGCGGCGGATCACCGTCAAACGGCGAGGCAACGATATCGATACCCTCAGCGGCTAAAGAAATATCCAGGGCATCCGTTGCAGAACACATTGCAAACACAAAACCGCCTTCAACCACGTATTGTTTGATAGTGCGGCCGACCGCTTTTTTCAATTCGGAGACACTTGAAAATCCTAATCTTGCGGCCATATTTTCATTCACGCGAACTTCTTCCAAATACCAGGGAGCATTGCGGAATGCAGCGTAGAATTTTCCGTACTGGCCGGTAAAATCCTCATGATGCAAATGCAGCCAATCATATTCGCTGAGCTTATCTTGCAATACTTCTTCATCGTAAATTTTATCGTAGGGCACTTCGGCGTAATTGAGCGCCATCGTTACGGCATCATCCCAGGGTTGCTTATTGGGAGGGGTGTAAATGGCCATTTTCGGTGCTTTTTCCAGCAGTACACGATCCATGTTTTCGGATTCTATGGTGGCATAAATCGTGTTGACCTCGCCGGAGCCAATCAGTTCGTATTTAACGCCGCGAATCCGGCATTCCGCTTCCAACCCGGGAAAAAGCGGCATCATAAACGAACCGCTGCGATAGTTAAGCAGCCACTCGACGCTAACGCCTTTCGTAAGCGCCCAGTAGGCGACACCATACGCCTTTAGATGGTCAGTTTGTACAAAATCCATCGGAATCAAACATTGCTGGGCAGAGGCCGAGGTAGCAATGCTCAGCCAAAAGATGATAAGAATTTTTTTTATGCTTTTCATATTTCATTTCCTTTTAACAAGGATGAAGGATAAAATTTGGAACTTACAAACTTTGGATCATTTTAAATTTGCGAACTTGCAACCTTTTATCCTTTATCCTTTTAGTTTAGAGGAATCAAATCGGGATTCTCTCGCCGAATTTCTTTTAGCCGTTCCCGGGCGGGAATTGCAAATTGGCTTTCCGGGAAATCGGCTAACAATTGATCGTATAATTTAAACGCCTGCGGCAAATCGACCAGGCGATGATCGACGATACTCGCCATAATGTACAGTGCTTCATCGGCATAAAGTTGTAATTCTTTATCCTGGATAACCTGGTTGCAGTATTCCAGCGCTTCCGAGTATTTCCCGAGCTCGGAAGATAGCCGCGCTGCTTCGAATATAATTCGCATTCTAAAATGCGGCGGCGGAACTTTATCGATGGCGTTTTGCAGTTTACCAATAGCCTCCGATTTTTTTTGCTGAAATAGTTGCCAATCGGCTTCCGCATAAAATTTTAACGCTTCCGGGGCAGTTTCTTCATTGATTAAAACCGTTTGCAAATCCAGCGCATCGTTGGCAATTCTGCCGGAAAGCCCCTGGGCTTGAATAATTTTATCCAGGTAAGAGCGAGTTCCTCCAAAATTACCCTGGTAGAAAGCGATCTTAGCGAGATAAAATAGCGCTTCTGCTTTATAAGTGGGAGAAGAAATTCGCTCTAACGTCGTTGCCGCATTCGCTAAATCACCCTGGATGATGTAACTCTCCCCGGCACTCAAATTGGCTTTATCGCGAATGTTGTCGTTTTTTTGATAGCGTTGGGCAACGCTTAAGTAAATCCGAATCGCGCGGTCAATATCAAAGAAAAACTGGCGGTAGATGTCGCCTTCCAGCAAACTTAACTCCGCAACTTGCGAGTGGGTTGGGTATCGCTGGCGTACCTGGTTAATCATATCCACTGCTTCGCGGGCATTGGTTTGATCGTTCTCGCGGCGAGCGATTTCCAGGTTGCAGCGCGCTGCGCCGAGATACGCCGGGAGCACCTGGTTAGAGCCGGAGAATCGGGAAATCACCATCATATACGCTTCTAACGCCAAATCGTATAACGAATCCGATTGAACCGATTGGCCGAATTCTACGAGATAACGCCCCTTGCTTTTTTCATTTTCCAATTCTTGATAAATTTGCAACGCCTCATTAAATCGCTGGTATTTTTGAAAAAACTTGGCTGTAAGAATTTTAATCTCCTGCATTGCCGGCTGTCGTTGCGACTCGTAACTGAGAAGGTAAACGAGGCTATCGATCTGCAATCCTTCTACTTTAAATGAGAGCACCTGCCGCACAACCGTCTGAAAATTGCGCGAATCGTTACGGAT
>CAXHHS010001082.1:0-2533 GCA_964015645.1 uncultured bacterium | reverse complement strand
TACACCAAGAAGCTCGTCGGCAGCGTCAGATGTGTATAAGAGACAGTCCATAGCTTGTTTTCTTCAGCGATTCTTTCTATCATTTTTGCGAATTAGTATCTCAATTCCTAATTTGTAATATATTTTCTTCGGCATCAGCACGTTATTGTTCTCTTATCCCCTAATCTATTTTTAATTTTTTTCAGAAAAATAAATCCGTTCTGAAAAATCGTTCGTTCTTTAGACGATTTTGAGATGAGAAGATCAATAGAATCGCTGGACAAAAGGTAAATAAAGAAAGAAAAGAAAATATAAAATGATAGTGATAAATCAACGAAACATCGAAAATGCAAAACTTCAATACCTTATGCAAATAGAGAAATTGCAAATTCGTATATCACTATCGTTAACACAACAAATCATCATTAATCAAAAAAGGAGATGAACAATGAAACAGAGAATCATTCTCAAGAAGTCCGATTTGAAGCTTGTAAAGCGCCCGGTTAATCGCGACGCAACTCGTTTCAACTTTTTTATGGAATCTGCTTAATTTCTGCAAAGGCTGTTACGGCATCAGCTATTTTAAACGAACTGCTATTGCCGTTTATCTTGCAGCAAGTAAGTTCTAAAAAGCCTGGCAGGTATTAAATCTGCCAGGCTTTTCAATTTGATTAAAAATCACCGGAGAAACCATGGATTTAAATTCGGATATTTTTTTTGCTCTCGAAGATGGAGAAATCATCTTACGAGATTACAAGAATCACCAGGAGTTTGCAATTGGTGAAGGCCTGTTTAAAAGATTGCTTCAATGGTCTGCCCACCGGGTTGAGGAATTAGAGGAAGTTGACCACCAGCTATATCAAGAAAAATTACTGGAGGATAAAAAAGACAATTATTTACCCCGATCCCAGTGGCAATGGGATATCTATTCATATATTTTTCATCACGGAACACGCGATTACGAACCGGATTTCGACCACGAAACCACCAAAGAGGAATGGCTGGAGGGTTACTTTGGGGTTTGTGATAAACTCGACCCGAAAGAAACCGTTATCTATCCTGAAAAGGAAGGCGAAGTATTTGCTTTACCCGAACCGGATTTGTCATTATTAAACCAAAGCAATTTCAGCGACGTGCTTAAAAACAGGAAAACCTGCCGTAGCTTTTTCGGCGAGCCAATCGCACTTAAAACGTTGAGTACATTATTATTTGCTACTTTTGGCAAAATTCATCAGGCGGATAATGAGACGGCCAAAACATGGTCGGAAGAAAATAGCAATGCCAAAAATCATGGTATCAGAAAATCAAGCCCTTCCGGTGGCTCTCTTCATCCAACAGAAGCCTATGTTATTTGCAACCATGTAGATGAACTCCAATCCGGCCTTTACTATTATTCTGTAAAAGATCACACATTGGTAAAACTTCGCACAGGATATTTTGGTGATCGATTATCAACGTTATTATCAGATCAATATTGGGCAAAAGAGCTGTCGATTGGTATTTTTCTTACCGCGCGATTTGACCGATCATGGTGGAAATATCCCATTTCAAGAGCGTATCGAGTTGTGCTTTTGGATATTGGCCACCTTTCCCAAACCTTTTTGCTAACCGCTACCGCGCTTGGGCTGCAAACCTGGCTAACCGGCGCATTTAGGGACTCCGAGGTTGAAAACTTTCTGAAAGTGCAAGGCCCAAAGGAAAGCGCAATGTTTTTTGTCGGTGCAGGGCCTGGTTCCGGTTCTGCCTATCCTGAAGGCTGGTTTGAAACTTACGCAGAAAGGCACCACTCAAAATGAGTATAAACCAACCTCTATTTTAATACCGGCTTTGAGACAGAGAGTATTGTTACCAATATAACCCTGACCACCGAAACGGGATGTTCAAGAAATGCTTGACTCTAAATTATATTCTAAATACCTTGATTCCAACTTTAGTCTTTTAGATAAACAGTTTCAGGGTATATCTGACAATCTTATGAATTTCGACCTTCAAAAAGAAATAGCAGAATACAGCGATGAAGCGCTTTTTGAAAAAATAGCCCTGAAGGAAAAATGGGCCTTTTCTGAGATTTATGATCGGTATTCAGCCCGGTTATACGGATTGGCCCTAAAGATTTTAAAAGATCAAACCCTGGCTGAGGATACGCTTCAGGAGGTTTTTTTAACGATTTGGAATAAAGCCGGGCGGTATCGCAGCGAGCGCGGAGCTCCTTTGGGATGGATGACGATCTTGTGCCGAAACCGTTGCATCGACGCCCTGCGAAAACAGGAAAAAGAACGCCAAAGATCTTCCGTTCTAAATGAAGATGTTCACCAAATTTCTGAAGCTGATGATCCGTTACACAAAACCGATTACCGGGAAATGCAGTCTATAATAAAAGACTCCTTCGAAAATTTATCGACGGAACAGCGTGTTCCCATCGAAATGGCCTATTTCCAGGGGCTTAGCCAGTCGGAAATTGCCGCCGACTTGAACTTGCCCCTGGGAACGGTTAAAACCCGAATGCGTTTGGGAATGCAAAAATTAAGGAATGTTCTACTGGCTTTTCAACCTT
>CAXHHS010001081.1:0-2535 GCA_964015645.1 uncultured bacterium | reverse complement strand
AGTAAACGGGATGCAATCTATTGAGAGTGTTTTTGAAGATGTTTTGAGAATTATATAATAGTTTGAAAAAGATTCCCCCTCAACATTCCTACCCTTTCTCAAAAGAAGCTAACTTTTGAGTTGTGCCGCCTGCTTTCATTTTTTCGTTTAATGAAATAAGGAGCGTATTTTACAAGCCAAAAAATTCCAATTGATATTTTTTTTGGATAAGTGATTATACTTATTTAAAATTTAAGAATAATTAATCATCGCGCCAGGGATATGAAAGAAGGAGGAATAATGAGATTGGACCTTAGCGAATTTTATAGAATCATCTTTATTTCCATTATAGCATTATTGTTTACAACTGAAAACGGGATTTCTCAAACCGATAATTCTACAAATGTAAAGACGGTTGTTAAAGCGCCAAATACGCAATACGAAGAGCCGGGAATTGTGCGGTGGTTTTGGGGAAATCATTATCGGGAAGCCTGGGCAACTCCCACCACATTTCAAGTGCTCGATCTAAAAACCTTTGCCGGCGGATTGAAATTAGTGAAAGCCGGGGGCGGCGGCCAGCAGACGAAAGTATTACAATTTGAAGGCGCTGATGGCAAAAAATATGCATTTCGCTCGGTAGATAAAGATCCTACTGCTGTACTCCCGGAATTGTATCGCGAAACGGTTGCTGCGGATATTATACAGGATCAAATTAGCGCAACCCATCCCACCAGCGCTTTGATTACCGATTATTTGGAAGAAGCACTCGGAATTTTGCACGCAAAGCCATTGTTTTTTGTGTTGCCGGATGATCCGGCATTAGGCGAGGCCCGGGCAGAATTTGCCGGTATGTTAGGCATGATCGTAGAACGCCCCGGCGATCACGTTCGCGATGAGGCGATTTTTGCCGGTGCATATAAAATCGGCAACGGCAATGTGCCATTCAATTTAGGCAAGGAAAATCCTGCCGAACGCGTTGACACCCGCGAATTTCTGAAAGCGCGGCTTCTCGATATTTTGATTGGAGATTGGGATCGCCACCGCTGGCAATGGCGTTGGGCAAAAATTGGCGATGATCCTCGCTGGAAACCTATTCCGGAGGATCGCGATCAGGCTTTCAGCAAATTGGACGGCTTGCTTCCCTCTAAAGGCCATTATTTTGCGCCGCAGCTGATTGGATTTAATAAAGATTTTCCCAATATGTATAATTTGCATTTCAACGGGCGGGAAGTCGACCGGCGATTTTTAGTTGACCTGGAAAAAGCTTCCTGGGATTCGGTTGCTCTGGCATTCCAGGCAAAACTCACCGACGAAGTCATCGAAAAAGCCGTGCAGCAGCTTCCGCCCCAAATGTACGAAATTGACGGTGCAGACATTGAAGAGAAACTGAAGAACCGTCGCGATCATTTGCCACAGGCTGCCTCACAATTTTATCACCTGTTGGCGAAAGAAGTCGAAATTCACATGACCGATGTGGATGAAGAGGTGCGCATTACCGAAAACAATGGCAGTGTCGAAATTACCATTGCCGAACGATCTTCGAATGCGGCTCCCTACTATCGCCGCCGTTTCACAGGAAATGAAACTAAAGAAGTTCGCCTCCGCATGCACAACGGCAATGATATTGTTATCGTAAACGGCAGCAATAATTTGCCATTTACAGTACGGGTAATCGGCGGCAATGGTGATGATGAAGTGAAATACGAAACGGCCACAAAGGGTATCCAGTTTTACGATCAGTTTGGCAATAATCGCATAACAAGTAATTCAGGCGGCAGTTCAAACATTAACAGCAAACCGTATAAAGATTGGGAATTTGATCCGACCAGTTCCAAAGGCCGGGCAATGCCGCTGGATTGGGGGCATCGCAATATTCCGGTTGCCGCCATTGGCTTTACTGTCGATTACGGATTTTTGTTGGGCCTGGGTTTAAACCACATAAATTACGGATTTCGCAAAGATCCCTACGCTTCTCATATCAATATCAACGGCGCAGCTACCACAAAAGGGAAATTTCATTTGCAGTTTAAAAGTGATTCATATCTGCAAAATTCCGATTACCACTTTTCTCTGTTGACCGGTGCTTCTCAATTGGATATCATTCGCTTTTTCGGATTCGGGAATGATACCGAAAACAATGGCGATAGAGAATTTTATAAAGTAAATCGCTGGCAAGTCGACCTCGATCCAATGATCTCAAAATCATTTGGTACCCTGAAATCAGGCAGCGGCGCATCCGTATCATCCCGGAAGCCAACTTCTATCGGTTTGGGGATCGATTTTTCTTTTTCATCGACGCGGGAAGAAGAGGGGACGTTTCTCGGTTCTATACCAACAGATTCTCTGTATGGCGATCAGGAATTCGGGCAGCTTGGGGTATTTTTGGATTTAGACCATGATACCAGGAATATTAGAAACAATCCCACAAGTGGAAGAACGTTGAAGTTGAGAGGCAGCTTTTACCCGAAAATTTGGGATGTAGAAGAAAATTACGGATTTGTGGATGCCGCCGGCTCGATTTACCTGGGATCGGAAACAGCCCCGCTGCGGCCGGTG
>CAXHHS010001080.1:0-2538 GCA_964015645.1 uncultured bacterium | reverse complement strand
ATTTTGGAAATACCTGCAACATTTACAAAAACGATTTGTCTACTGCATTGAACAAAAAATGATAATTAAAAAATGAAGACTTAACATTTTCAAAGGAGGAACCAATGAACAATCCAGAAGTCATCATCGTCCCGGCAGTTTTTTTAGCTTTTGTTGCCATGGTAAAGATTCTTGCTGATGCCCGGGTAAAGCGCATGTTAATCGAAAAAGGTAAAGTTGATGAAAACATTAAGTTTTTAAACCACAGTGGCGTCAGCACCCCTTTTAATTCCATAAAATGGGGATTGGTTTTGATTGGTATCGGCGCTGCGCTTCTTATCGGGCAACTCTTTCCCTATACTTTCGATGACGTAGGCGTTATGGGAATGATGTGCTTGTTCGCCGGTATCGGGTTTATCGTTTATTACAATATGGCAAAGGGGCAAGAGACAAACGGAAAGCAGTAGGTTAAATCAACCAAATTTGTTTTAGATTCAGGCTAAGAAGAATAAAACTTAGCCTGAATCTTCTCCTTAGCCTCATTGAAGCGAATGAATATATTTGGCTACTACATTAACGAGGAGCGACATGCTAAAAACCAACCTAAAAGTTCTCCTGGGAGTTGTTCTTTTTCTTTCATTACCTGGATATGCTCTCGATAGAAAATCCTCTCCCCCGGATAGCACATCTTTGGATAGTGTTCAAAACCAAACTCATTTTGAAATAAGAGATGACAACCAGGATGAAGAAATCCACATCTCCCGCTCCACCGGTCTTCGCACGTTGGAGGTGAAGCTGCGAGGAAAAGTAGAATTTAGTGAAGATAATCGAGAAATTACCGGAATTTCGCCCAACGGTTATTTGATGATCCGCGAACGCCGCTGGTTTACATCAAGAATTCTGGAAGTCGAAGGCGATAACACTGCTACGCCGCAATTCCGGTTCCGGATTCGTGGCCGGGAAATGCCCTACGATGAGCGCGCGCAAGAGTGGATTTGGGAAATTTTGCCGGAAGTGATTCGCGAGACCGGGATTAATGCCGATCAACGGGTTCAAAAATTACTTTCCGAAGGCGGCGTCAATGCGGTTTTTCGGGAGATTTCTCGTATCGAAAGCAGCCATGCCAAGAGCCTTTACTTTCAACGCCTGGTCGACTATGGCAACCTGGATAATGACGATTTACTCCGTGTTGCCAAAAAGGTCCCGCAAGAAATTCGCAGCAGCAGTAAGATTCGAACTGTTTTGGTCGCAATCAGCAAATCTCACTCGGAGAATACTGAATTAACAGCGGCTCTCTTTTCCAGTGCCAGCAGGATTTCATCCAGCGGCGAAAAACGATATGCAATTGTCGAGATTGCCAAAGCAAGACCACTCGATCAATTTTCCGCTATCGAAATGGCAAAGGCAATTCGTACTATCTCTTCCAGTGGCGAAAAACGCTATGCCTTAGAAACAATGGCAAAAGTTTCTCCGAATGAAGAATCGATAATTTCGGAATATCTTTCCACCGCGGAAGCCATTTCTTCCAGCGGTGAGCGAGCGAACGCTTTGCTGTTTTTAATTGCAGAAAAATCGCTGGACAGAACCTCCTGGATTGATTTTGCCCGAACTGCCAAAACGATTTCTTCTAGCGGTGAAAAAAGACGGGTATTGCAACAAATGGCAGCACATTGCCCGCCAGATGATGATGTGATTAAGGCGTACCTAAGCACAACAAAATCAATTAGTTCCAGCGGCGAAAAAGCGCTTACGATTTTAGCCTTAGACGGTAAAGACGAGCTAAACGATACCGCCTTTATTCGTATTTTTTCCGCAACAAAAACCATTTCTTCCAGCGGCGAAAAAAGCAGGGTGTTGCGACGATTTGCCGCAACCTGTCCGCTTAGTGAAGCTGTTTTATTTGAACTAACAGACGCTGCATTTACTATCTCTTCTAACGGCGAAAAAGTTAAAGTCCTTCGAGAATTGCTTCAGCGAGATGGCATAAGCAATGCCGTATTGCGCAATATCAAACAACGAATTTATGAAATCTCCAGTAGCAGCTCCCGGGAAAAGATATTGGAGATGGTTTCGGAAAAAATGTTGGAAGGTAGTACAACGCTCTAGTTAATTAATTGTGAATTAGCTGCTACGACTATTTCGTTATCGAAAAAAGTAGTTGGCAAGTAATTCATCAACCGAATTAGGAATTCGGAATACCAACTCAAGTTTTTTTACAAATAATCTGCCCTATA
Organism: uncultured bacterium; assembly: GCA_964015645.1. Classification (GTDB taxonomy): domain Bacteria; phylum Calditrichota; class Calditrichia; order RBG-13-44-9; family J075; genus CAXHHS01. The sequence goes on along the minus strand of CAXHHS010001080.1, from coordinate 325 downwards.
AATCTATACTTGAAATCGATATGGGTTTTCTGTATCTTGTAATATAAACTTTATCTAAAAGAAGGGTACGGAAATGCCGTATGTAAATTTAAATTTACCGGAAGACCAGCTATTTAAGGCAACAGAATTGTCTAAACGGCTGCAATTAAATAGAAGTGCTTACTTTCGTGCAGCGATTGAATACTATATTTTAAAAACCGAACGCGAATTATTAGCCGAACAAATAAAACAAGCTTCTGAAAAATGCCGGGATGAAAGTATTGCTGTTTGCCAGGAATTTGAAAGTTTTGATCAAATACAGGATTAAAATTCAAAATGTTGATCG